>DASXIP010000542.1:0-7511 GCA_036497875.1 Caldimonas sp. | reverse complement strand
GATCGTGCAGTGGGCGCAGATGCCGCGGTCGAGGCGGTCGAAGATCGTCGCGATGGCGATCCGCTTGGCGGGAAAGATGTGGTCGGTGCCGAGCTCGGCCATGAAGCCGACGCGCTGCCAGAGCTCGAGCACCGGCGCCCGCGGCCGATGGAAGTAGAGGTCGCCGCCCGCTGCCCGCCGCGCGATCAGCTCGGCGCGCCACATCTCGGCCGCCGCGAGGTCGATGTGGTTCATGCTCTTCGACATCACCAGGAGATGCCTCGGCGCGCGGGCAGGCGCGCGCAGGTCGCGCAACTGGTCGCTGACGTGCGAGACGGCGCCGAAGTAGACCTCGCCCTCCATCCGGATCATCTTCAGCTGCGGGCATTCGGGCAGCGCCTCGGGAACGTCGGCGCGGACGACGAACGCGCGCGCCGGGCCGGTCGCATCGAAGCCCATGGTGCGCATCGCCGGCTTCGACGTCCGGTAGAGGTAGGTGACGAGCGACAGGATCGTGCCGAGCAGGATCGCGACCTCGAGCCGGATCGAGATCGTCGCGACGAACGTGGCCGCGGCGACCGCGAAGTCCTGGCGGCTGAAGCGCCAGAGCTGCCGCCAGCTCGGCAAGTCGAACAGCGACCACGAGATGAGCAAGAGCAGCGCCGCGATCGCCGGCATCGGGATCAGCGCCAACAGGCTCGCGCTGACGGCGACGAAGAGCAGCAGCCAGAACGACGCGAAGACGGCGGCGAGCGGCGTCCGCGCGCCCGCCTCGTAGTTCGGCAGCGAACGGTTCAGCGAGCCGCACGAGACATACGACGAGAACAGGCCGCCGACGATGTTCGACAGCCCCTGGCCGCGGAACTCGCGGTTGGCGTCGATGTGCTGCCCCGAGCGCGACGCGACCGCCTTGGCGATCGAGATCGACTGGCCGAGCGCGACGATCGTCAGCGCGAAGGCGATGCCGATCAGGTCGGGCAGCACGCGCACGTCGAACGACGGCGGCGCGAAGCGCGGCCAGACCGCCGGGATCGCGCCGACCACCTCGATGCGTTGGCCGACGCGGCTCGCCAGGAAGCGGTCGACGACGAAGGCGACGATGGTTGCGAGCAGCAGCGCGAGCAGCATGTGCGGCGTTCGCGGCAGCGCTCGCTTCAGCAGCAGCGCGGCCGCGATCGTGAAGATGCCGACCAGGAACGACGCCGGCGCGATGCGGCCGAGGTGCGTCCACAGGTGCTCGGCGAGATTGCCGAGGCGGTGCGCGGTCGGCGGCGGCAGGCCGAGCAGGTCGGGCAGCGCGTAGACCGCGATCAGCGCCGCGGCGCCGGCCATGAAGCCGCGCAGCGCCGCCGGCGAGATGAAGTTCGCGATCGTGCCGAGGCGAAGCGCTCCGATCACGAACTGCATCGTGCCGACGAGGACGGTCACGGCCAGGGCGAGCGCGATGTAAGCCGGCGAGCCGACCGCCGCCAGCGGCGCGAGCGTCGCGAACAGGGCGAGCGAGTTGGCGTTGGTGGGGCCCGAGACGACGTGCCAGCTCGAGCCGAACAGCGCGGCGACCATGCACGGCACGATGGCGGTCGTTAGGCCGTACTCGGGAGGCAGACCGGCGAGCGTCGCGAAGGCGATGCCCTGCGGCAGCACCAGCAGCGCGCCCAGCAGGCCGGCGACGAGGTCGGCGCGCGTGCTGGCGCGATCGACCCGTCGAATCCACGTCCCGAAGACGCGCACAGCGAGATCGTTCACGACACGACTTGGTAGTACAGGTTCTGCGGATGCTTCGCCTGTGCGAAGAAGAGCCAGCGGTCGGCGATCAGCCCGGGCGCCTGGGCGAGCAGCGCGAGCGCGGACGCGACTGCCGGCAGCGCGCCCGCCCAGACCAGGCCGAGGACGAGCGACGGCACGACAAAGGTCAGCACGATCGCCATCCACTTGATCCTGACGACGGCGGCGCGCGAGGCGCGGTGGAAGAACTCGCGCGTATTGAACGAGCCCGCCGACATCCCCATCGACGTCTGCACCAGGCGCGCCGAGCGGATGCCGGTCGCCGACTGCAGCGTCGAGCGGTGGCGCAGCGCGGCGTTGTGCCGCAACGCGGCGACGCGCGATGCACCGGCGACGACGGTCACGACAAGCGCGGCCGGGAGCGCGCTTCGCAGCGCGGCGACCTCGCCTGCCCACGCTGCCAGCGCGCTTGCCAGCACCAGCCCCGACGACAGCCCGAGCAGGACGAAGTTGACGATCGTGAGCGGCTGCGCCCATTCCTCGATGAAGCGCAGGCAGGCGTAGATCATCGCGGTGCACAACCACAACAGCGCAGCGAGCACGAGCACGGCCAGCAGCAGCGGCGGCGCGACGGCGAGCGCCGGTGCCCGCTGCCAGGCGAGCCACCAGAGCGCCGTGCAGGCGATGAACGCCGGCAGCACGATCACCTCGCGCGACAGCCACGAGGTGCGCCACATCGACGCGGCACGCCACGCCCTCGCCGGCCGGCCGAGGTGGAGGAACGAGGCGATCAGGCCGAAGACGAGCAAGCCGATCGCGACGAGCAGCGCCGTCGTCATCGAGCGCGGCGCGATCGGCACGCCCGCCAGCACGGCGAGCGCGAGCGCGGCGACGAGGCCCTGCCCGGCGCCGGCGCTGGTGGTGAACAGGATGACCGAGAACGCTGGGTTCATCGCTGCCCGGCGCCGGTAGGACCGGCGTCGCCGAGCTCGCGGTTTTCGCGCGCTGCCGCGCCGACTTCGGCCGTCACCCGCCGCGGCAGGTACTGGTTGGCCGGGCGCGTCTCCCATTCGGGCATCAGCGCGTAGCCGCCGCGCTCGCGGATCGCCCGCGAGACCTCGGAGTCGGGATCCTTGACGTCGCCGAACAGGCGCGCACCGGTCGGGCACGCCTTGACGCAGGCCGGCTTTCGGTCGCCCGGAGCGAGCGAAGCATCCTCGATCCGGTCGACGCACAGCGTGCACTTGGTCATCACCTGGCGGGTCTCGTCGAGCTCGCGCGCGCCGTACGGGCACGCCCACGCGCAGTACTTGCAGCCGATGCACTTGTCGTAGTCGACGAGGACGATGCCGTCGCTCTTTCGCTTGTAGCTCGCGCCGGTCGGGCACACCGGCACGCACGGCGGGTCCTCGCAATGCAGGCAGCTCTTCGGGAAGTGGATCGTGTCGGTAGCCGGGTAGACGCCGGCCTCGTAGGTCTGGACGCGGTTGAAGAACGTGCCGGTGGGATCGGCACCGTACGCGTTCTCGTCGGCCAGCGGGCCGGCAGCGCCGAACGTGTTCCATTCCTTGCACGACGTCACGCAGGCGTGGCAGCCGACGCAGACGTTGAGGTCGATGACGAGCGCGAGCTGGCGGCCGACCGGCGCCGGGTCGGACGCGGCCGCGGCCGACCCCTCGGCCACTGCGCTCGGCCGCGGCCGCAGCAGCGCGAGCAACGACGCAATCATGCGGACACCGCTGCGAAGCGCGGCGACGTCGTCGGCGGCTCGTCGGCAGCGCACGGCACGAGGCGGACGCGAACGTCGTACCAGCCCGCCTGCCCGGTGACCGGATCGGAGTTGCTGATCGGCCCCGCCTCGCCCGGCAGCTCGTCGGTGATCAGGTGGTTGAGCAGAAAGCCCTTTCTCGCCTCGTCGGCGCCCGGCGCGAGCTGCCATGCGCCGTCGGCCTTGCCGATCGCGTTCCAGGTCCAGACCGTGCCCGGCTCGACCGCTTCGCTATAGCGGACCATGCAGCGAACGCGCCCCCAGCGGCTCTCGACCCAGCACCAGGCGCCGTCGGCAATCGCCGCCGCCGCCGCCGCAGTCGGATGGACGTGCAGGTAGTTGTGGCTGTGAATCTGGCGCAGCCAGGCGTTCTGCGAATCCCATGAGTGGTACATCGCCATCGGCCGCTGCGTGATCGCAGCAAGCGGATAGCGCGTGCGGTCGGTCGCCGCGTCCTCGAGCGGCGGCGACCAGAACGGCAGCGGATCGAAGTGGGTCGCGATCCGCTCGCGCAGGTGCGCCGGCGGCTGCCGGCCGCGGGTCTTGCCTTCGGCCGCGAGGCGAAACGTCTGCAGTGTGTCGCTGTAGAGCTGGAGCTGGACGACGTCGTTCTTCTGCCGCCAGCCATTGTCCTTCGCGAAGTCGAGGTACTCGCGGTTCCAGTTGCGCATGTAGTGCATCGTCTCCGGCAGGCGGAGGTGAAAGACGCAGTCGTTCTCGGCGTACTTCTGCCACTGGTTCGGATTCGGCGCGCCGCGCAGATGCTGGTCGCCGTTCTCGCCGCGCCAGCCCATCAGGAACCCGACCCCCGGCGACGTCTCGTAGCGGACGACGAAGTCGGGGTAGTCCTTGAACTTGCGCGCGCCGTCGGCGGTCGTGAACGCCGGCAGCCTCAGGCGCGAGGCGAGCTCGACGAGGACGTCCTGGAACGGCTTGCATTCGCCGGTCGGCGGCACGACCGGCACGCGCACCGAATCGGCCGGGCCGTCGAACTCCGAGATCGGCCGGTCGAGCATGCTCATCACGTCGTGGCGCTCGAGGTACGTCGTGTCGGGCAGGACGAGGTCGGCGAACGCGACCGTCTCGCTCCTGAACGCGTCGCAAACGACGAGGAAGGGGATCTGGTAGTCGCCGTCGGCGTTCCTGCGGTTCAGCATCTCGCGCACGGCGACGGTGTTCATGGTCGAGTTCCACGCCATGTTCGACATGAAGATCAGCAGCGTGTCGAGGCGGTACGGGTCGCCGCGGGTCGCATTCGTGATCACCGTGTGCATCAGCCCGTGCGCCGACAGCGGGTGCTGCCACGAGAACGCATGGTCGATCCGCATCGGCGAGCCGTCGGGCTCGATCGCGAGCTCGTCGGGGCTGGCCGGAAAGCCGAGCGGCGCTGCGTTCAGCGGCGTGTTCGGCCGGATCATGTCGTGCGAATTGAAGGCGCGAAAGTTCGGCACGATGTGGCGCGGGTACGGCGCCTTGTGGCGAAAGCCGCCGGGCGCGTCGATCGTGCCGAGCACGCTCATCAGCACCGCGAGCGCGCGCACGGTCTGAAAGCCATTCGAGTGCGCGGCGATGCCGCGCATCGCGTGGAACGCGACCGGCCGCCCCTGGGTCGTTGGATGGCGCTTGCCCCAGGCGTCGGTCCACGCGATCGGCAGCTCGAACGCCTGCCGTAGCGCCGTCTCGCCGAGCTCGTGCGCGAGCTTCACGATCCGCGCCGCGTCGACGCCAGTGATCGCCTCCGCCCACGCCGGGGTGCACGGCGCGACGCGCTCGCGCAGGAGCTCGAACGCCGGCGTGACGCGGGTGCCGTCGGCAAGCGTGTAGCGGCCTTCGAGCGCCGGGTCGGCACCGTCCGCGACGCCCTCCGGATACGCCGCCTTGATCGTTCGCGATGCGCTGTCGAAGACGAGTTTGTTGTGCGGCTCGCGGCCGTCCCCGGGCGGGCCCTTGGCCGGATCGGGGTCGTGCGCGAACATGCCTTCGCGCTCGCCGGCGTCGAGGACGACGAGCTGCGGTGCGTTGGTGTAGCGCTTCAGGAACGCGCGGTCGACGAGGTCTTCGGCGATCAGCACGTGCAGGAGCGCCATGAAAAGCGCGCCGTCGGTGCCGGGGCGGATCGGGATCCACTCGTCGGCGATCGCCGAGTAGCCGGTGCGCACCGGGTTGATCGAGATGAAGCGCCAGCCCCCGCGCTTGAAGTCGGCGATCGCGATCTTGAGCGGGTTCGAGTGATGGTCTTCCGCGGTGCCGACCATCACGAACAGCTTGGCGCGGGCGAGGTCCGGGCCGCCGAACTCCCAGAAGCTGCCGCCGATCGTGTAGATCATTCCGGCGGCCATGTTGACCGAGCAGAAGCCGCCGTGCGCGGCGTAGTTCGGCGTCCCGAACTGGCGCGCGAACAGGCTCGTCAACGCCTGCATCTGGTCACGGCCGGTGAAGAGCGCGAACTTGCGCGGATCGGTGGCACGGATGGCGGCCAGTCGCGTCTCCAGGATCTCGAACGCGCGCTGCCACGAGATCGCCTCGAACTCGCCGGCGCCGCGCTCGCTGCCGGCCTTGCGCAAGAGCGGCTGCGTCAGCCGCGCCGGCGACCGCTGCTTCATGATCCCGGCCGACCCCTTGGCGCAGATCACGCCCTTGTTGATCGGATGGTTCGGGTTGCCGTCGATGTAGCGCGGCTCGCCGTCGCGCAGGTGAACGCGAATGCCGCAGCGGCAGGCGCACATGTAGCAGGTCGTCGTCCTGACCTCGCGCCTGGCGCCGGGGTCGGGAGATGCCGTCGGATCGTGCAGCGGTTCGCGTGAAAAGAGCCTAAAGACGGCATGCCTCATGGCCTGAATATAGTGTGCCGGCGAAGCGAAGCCACGATCCGAGGAGGCCGCCATGGAACATCGCACGCGCCGCGAGGCGCTCACCGCCCTCGCCGCCACGGTTCTCTATCCCGCGTCGCCGCTTCGCGCGCGCGCCGAAGCCGTACGCAGCTGGCCGCTCGCGACGCGCCAGCCGACCGGCATCCACGACGTCGCTCCCGCAGCCGACGGCGGCGTCTGGTTCACCGCGCAGAGGAGCGGCCATCTCGGCTGGTTCGATCCGGCGAGCGGCCGCGTCGAGCTGGTCGCGCTCGGCCGCGGCTCGGCCCCGCACGGCGTCATCCGGGGTCCCGACCAAGCCGCGTGGATCACCGACGGTGGCCAGGGCGCGATCGTCCGCGTCGGCTGGCCCGATCGCTCGGTGCGGGTGTTCCCGCTGCCGAACGGAACGCCGTACGCGAACCTCAACACCGCGACCTTCGACGGCGACGGCGATCTCTGGTTCACGGGCCAGAGCGGCATCGTCGGCAAGCTGGCGATGAAGACCGACAAGGTGACCGTGAAGCCCGCACCGCGCGGCACCGGGCCATACGGCATCTACACAACGCCGCACGGCGACATCTGGTACTCGTCGCTCGCCGGCTCGTTCATCGCCAAGGTCGACCGCGCGACCGGCGAATCGACCGTCGTCGAGCCGCCGACGCCGAACCAGGGCGCGCGCCGCGTCTGGAGCGACAGCCACGGCCGGATCTGGGTCAGCGAATGGCTGAGCGGCCAGGTCTCGGTGCACGACCCGGCGCAGGCGAGCTGGCGCCACTGGAAGTTGCCCGGGCCGAGCCCGCGCGCCTACGCCGTCTACGTCGACGAGCGCGATAAGGTCTGGTTGAGCGACTGGGGCAGCAACGCGATCGTCCGCTTCGATCCCGCGACCGAGGCGTTCACGCGCTTCGCGCTGCCGCACGACGGCGCCGGCGTGCGCCAGATTCAGGGCCGCGCCGGCGAGATCTGGCTACCCGAAAGCGGCACCGAGCACATCAGCGTCATTCGCACCGCTTGACGGCGCGGCGCCGCGTGCGCCGCCGGACGCTTCAGCTCTGGCTGCTGTGCAGCTTGCCGAGCGCGATCGCGAGCGCCGCCGCGCCGAGCCCCTTCACGAGCTGCGGGTGCTGAGCGTAGAACTCGCCGGCGCGATCGAGGATCGAGGGATCCGTTTTCTGGGCGGTCTCGGC
>DASXIP010000541.1:0-2345 GCA_036497875.1 Caldimonas sp. | reverse complement strand
AGAGCACGCTGGTCTGGCAGCCGAGCATTCCGATCGCGCTGTCGGTGCTGGCGGTCGCGCAGATGGGAGTGCACCTCGTCTTCTTCCTCCACATCACGTCGGGGCCCGATAGCATCAACAACGTGATGGCGCTGGCGTTCGGCCTCCTGATCGTCATGCTGCTCGTGTTCGGCTCGCTCTGGATCATGACGCAGCTCGATCACAACGTGATGCCGATGGACAAGCTGATGCAGATGCAGCGCTGACGGTGCGAAGCGCTTCGGGCAAGCGAGCCGTCAGAAGCTGCCGACGCCGCCGTCGACGAGCAGGTCGACACCGGTGACGAACGAGGCGTCGTCGGAGGCGAGAAAGAGCACCGCAGCAGCGACCTCCTCGGCGGTGCCGAAGCGCTTCATCGGGTTGCGCGCCAGCATTGCCGCCTTGACGTTGGCGACCTGCTGGCGGTCCTGCGCGCGGTCGAAGATCGGCGTCTCGATCGGCCCGGGGCTGACGACGTTGACGCGGATGCCGCGCTCGACGAGTTCGTTGGCGATCGTCCGGCCGAACGAGCGCACCGCCGCCTTGCTCGCGCCGTAGACCGAGCTGCCGATGTTTCCCTTGCCGGCCGCGACCGAGGCGTTGAGAACGATCGCGCCGCCCTTGGCCATCAACGGCACCGCCTTCTGAACCGTGAAGTAGACGCCCTTGACGTTGGTGTCGAAGGTCGTGTCCCACATCGACTCGGTCGTCGCTGCGAGCGGGCCGAAGGTGCCGACGCCGGCGTTGGCGAAGACGACGTCGAGCCGGCCGGCGCCGAACTCGCGCGTCACCGCGATCACCCGATCGAGGTCGGCGAGGCGCGAGGTGTCGGCGACGACGCCGTGCACCGCGGCGCCGAGCTTTGCGGCGCTGCTCGCCACGGTCTCGCCATTGCGGCCGACGATGACGACGCGCGCGCCTTCATCGACCAGGCCCTGCGCCACCGCCAGGCCGATGCCGCTGTTGCCGCCCGTGACGAGCGCCACCTTGCCTTCGAAACGTCGCGTCGCCATCGTCGCTGCTCCCTGATATCAGGCGATTGTGGCCGGCCGACGGCGAAGCGTCGTCGCGAGGCGGAAAATGGCGCCCAGCCTCGAAAGCATCGCGATGCCACTGCCGTCCCACATCGCCGCCCAACTCGGCCGCATCCGCGACCAGATCGCGGCCGGCCGCCTCGAATGGCAGGACAGCGCTGCGCCCGCGACGCACATCCCGGTCGAGAACTACTGCAGCAGCGCCATCCGCGAGCGCGAGATCGAACGGCTGTTCCGGCCGCTGCCGCTGATCGTCGGCCACGCCAGCGAGCTGCCGCGCGGCCACGTCCTCGCCCACGACGAGTTCGGCGTGCCGATGCTGCTGACGCGCGACGCCGACGGGTGCTTTCGCGCCTTCCTCAACGTCTGCCGCCATCGCGGCATGCGGCTCGTCGATGCCGGCGCCGCGGCGGTACCGAAGCCGAGCATCGTCTGCCCCTACCACGGCTGGACGTACCGCCTCGAAGGGTCGCTGCGGCATCGCCTCCACGCCGAAAGCTTCGACCGCTGCGATGCGAGCGACGAGCACCTCGTCGCGCTGCCCGCCGCCGAACGCCACGGTCTGCTCTGGGTCGTTCCCACGCCGGGCGCCGATGCCGGACTTGCCGGCTTCCTCGAGGGCCTCGACGACGAGCTGCCGTTCTACGGCATCGACCGGCTGTGCCTGTTTCGCACCGTGCGCGCGAACTACGCAGCCAACTGGAAGCTGATCGTCGACGCCTTCCTCGAGGCGTACCACATCCGCGTCCTCCACAAGGAGACGATCTATCCGTTCTTCGTCGACGGCATGACCGCTGCCGAGCGCTTCGGCCCGCACATCCAGTCGCTCGTCGCGCGCCGCGCCGCCGAGACTTGGGCCACCGGTGGCGCGGCGCTGCCCGCCGACATGGAGTCGCTTTGCGAGATCGCGACGCCGAGCCACGTGATCTTCCCGAACACGATCACCATCTTCCATCCCGACTACCTGAGCCTGATCACGCTCTACCCGGTCGGCGCCGAGACGCTGTCGTGGACGCATCGGATGCTGATCCCGGCCGACCGCGCGACGCCCGACTGGACGCCACATTGGGAGAAGACGTTTCGCCTGATCGAGGAAGGCGTGTTCCAGAAGGAAGACATCGCCTGCGCGATCGGCATCCAGCGCGGCATGAAGAGCGGCGCCAACCGCCACCTCACCGCCGGTCGCGCCGAGCAGGCGCTCGGCTGGTTCCACGCCGACGTCGCGCGCGCGATCGGCAGCGCCGAAGACGGGTGACGATCAGTCGGGCTTGACCTTCGCGCGCGCGATCACCG
>DASXIP010000540.1:0-1714 GCA_036497875.1 Caldimonas sp. | reverse complement strand
AACGAAGTCGCAGATCGCGCTCACACGGGCCCAGCCCGGTGCGACGGCGCCGAACTGCTGCCACGCGAACGGCAGCAACTCGCTGTCGACCTCGCAGTAGCGGCTCGGCAGCAGGAACTGCAGAGTCGAGAACGGCAACTCGGCGGGCTCGCGCTGCGGCGCGTCGGGCGCGACCGCGTCGAGCTCGCCCGAATCGCGGATCAGCGCGTCGTTGGTGATGCGCACGGTCGACATTCCCGGCGGCACGCTGACACGGCCGCAGTGGTTGCCGAAGCTGTCTGCGTACTCCTCGGGGAGGAGGCCGCCGCTGACGAGCACCCGCTCGGGGGCGACGAGGTCGCCGCGCCGCGATGGATGGACGCGCAGCAGGTAGATCAGCGCCATCGGCGTCGCGACCGAAAGCTCAATGTCGTATCCGATCCTGATCAGCATCTCGATGTCCCGCGGCCGGAGCGATCGATCGTTGCACGGCGCGCTGCCACGGTCTGTAGGAAAGGAGCGCTTCTGCCGACTGTAGGCAGCGTCCGACGTATCGGGGCGCGATCGCCCGGCTGACCGCGCGCGCGGCGACATTTACCTTGCCGACATGGAACCGACGGCAGCAACGACCCTCTCGGCATGGCTGCACCGCTTCACCAGTTGGTTCTTCGACGTCTCCCCCGACACCGTCGCCGAACCCGCGCCGTCGCCGCGCGCAAAGAAACGCGGGAGGCACGGGAGGCGACGCCTTGCGACGCGCATGCACGCGCACCACGCCAGGCGGAGCCACGTCATCGGCCGGATGCGAACATGAGCGAGCAACGCGTGCTGTTCCTGCAGAAGAGCCTGATCGCGACGTGCGCGCTCGCCGCCCTGGTCCTCTTCGTCAGCTTCTGCGCGGTCGTCAGCGGCGCTGTCGAGCGCGCCGCTCGGCACCGCTTCGCCGCCGTCGACCCGGCCCTGCAGCGCTCGTCGCCGCAGACACCGGCCGACACCGCGCGCTCGAACGCGTTGCTCGCTCGCGTCGGCAACTGAGGCAACCGACCTGCGGCGGCTCGGCCCGCCGCCGCGCCGTGATAATCGCCGCCGGGCGCAAGCCCCGGCAGCGTCCGTTCGCGCTGGCTTCCCCTGGTTGAAACCTCGAATGGGTCGGGTCGAAGGCTCTCTGATCGTCTGCGAGGAATGCGGGCTCGCGCATCGCTGGCAGCCGCTCGGCCAAGGCGCAGTGGCGCGCTGTTCGCGCTGCGACGCCGTCCTCGAGCGCTCGCATCGGCTCTCGGTCGGTGGCGTCCTCGCGCTTACCGTCGCCGCGGCGGCGGTCTATCTGGTGGCCGTCAACGCGCCGCTGATGTCGCTCAGCCTGCGCGGCGGCGCGCAGTCGGCGAACCTGATCGACGCGATCACGATCGCGTGGCAGTCCGGCGAGCCGCTGATCGCGATCGTCGCCGCGATCACCGCGTTGATCGCGCCGGCCGCCTTCGTGGCCCTGCGGCTCTACGTGCTGGCTCCGATCTCGGTAGGCGTCAAGCCGCCGGGGTTCGCGTGGTGCGTGCGCGTGCTGCACCACGCGGGGCGCTGGAGCATGGTCGAGGTATTCACGGTCGGCATCCTGCTGTCGCTGGTCCGTCTCGCCGGCCTCGCCGACACGGCCCCGGGCGCGGGCTTGTTCGCCATGGGCGCGCTGACGGTGCTGTTCGCATCGATCGAGTCGGCGGGACTGAAGCACCTGTGGGGG
>DASXIP010000539.1:0-3807 GCA_036497875.1 Caldimonas sp. | reverse complement strand
CATGCGCGCGACGACCGACGGCTTCGAGATGGTCTGGCCGTGGCCGATCGGCAGGCTCGTGTCCTCGTACGCCTGCGTCGCGAGCGCAGCGTCGACGAAGACGTGGCGTGGCACCGCCGCGAACGCCGCGAGGACGCGTGGATGGCCGATGCCGTCGCCGCGCAGGCGGTCGACCATGCGCGCACGCACGTCGGCGGAATCGAGTCCGAGGCCGATCGCGGGTCGCGCGCGCGCAGCGTCTTCGTGCGCTGCCGCGACATGGCGCTGGGGGCGAAGTAGGCCGCTGGCGGTCGCTGAACGTCGCGCTGGCTGCGCTCGCTACGTTTCCTCCGCCACCGCGCCGGCAAGTCGACTGAGGGCGAGCGGGAAGCGGCGTCCCGGCCGCTCCGTCGTCATGTCGCCGCCTGACCGATCCAGCGCCGCCAGTCGGGCAACGTCGCATGGTCCGTGAGGTCGACGTGCAGCGGCGTGATCGAGACCTCGCCGTTCGCCGTCGCATGAAAGTCGGTCCCCGGACCGGCTTCGCGCGCATCGCCCGCCGGACCGATCCAGAACAGCGTGTCGCCGCGCGGGCTCACCTGCCGGATCACCGGCTCGCTCGCATGGCGGCGGCCGAGCCGCGTGATGCGGCGTGGCTGCGTATCGGCGTCGGGGCGATTCGGGATGTTGACGTTGAGCAGGAAGTGCGGCGCCTGGGGTGGCTCCCGAAGCACGTGCTCGATGATGCTGCGGGCGACGCGTGCGGCCGCGTCGAGATCGTCCCAGCCCTTCTGCACCTGGGAGAACGCGATCGCCCGAATGCCGAACAGGAAGCCTTCCATCGCCGCAGCGACGGTGCCCGAGTAAAGCGTGTCGTCGCCCATGTTGGCGCCCTGGTTGATGCCGGCGACGACCAGATCGGGGCGCCGCTCGAGCAGCCCAGAGAGCGCGAGGTGGACACAGTCCGACGGCGTCCCGTTGATGTAGCAAAAGCCGTTCGCCGCCGTGTACACCGACAGACCACGATTGAGGGTCAGCGAGTTCGACGTTCCACTCGCGTTCTGCTCGGGCGCGACGACGTCGAGATCGCCGAGTCCCTGGCACGCCTGCACGAGCGCGGCCAGCCCGGGGGCGAGGTAGCCGTCGTCGTTGGCGATCAGGATGCGCATGCGGGACGATTGTAGGGAGTCGCCCTCGCAGACTCCGACGCCGTCGAGCGCTGCGTATGATCTTCGAGCCCGGCATCGGGCCGGATACGAATCGAAAGGGCTCGACATGCACGCCTGGCTTTGCGAAAACCCGATCGGCGTCGAGGCGTTGCAATGGAAGGAGCTGCCGACGCCGGAGCCGAAGGCGGGCCAGGTGCGCGTCGCGATCGCAGCGGCGAGCCTGAACTTTCCCGACTTGCTGATCGTCCAAAACAAGTACCAGATGAAGCCGCCGCTGCCGTTCGTTCCGGGGTCGGAATACGCGGGAACGATCGACGCCGTCGGCCCCGGGGTGACGCACCTGAAGGTCGGCGATGCGGTGGCCGCGTTCGGCGGCACCGGCGGGTTCGCGACGCACGCGGTCGTCGAGGCCGCGCTCGTCGTGCCGCTGCCTCGCGGATTTGCCTTCGACGACGCCGCGGCGTTCATCCTGACCTATGCGACGACGCACCACGCGCTCGTCGACCGCGGCCAGCTGAAGACTGGCGAGACGCTGCTCGTGCTCGGCGCAGCGGGCGGCGTCGGCACCGCGGCGATCCAGATCGGCAAGGTGCTCGGTGCGCGTGTCATTGCCGCCGCGTCGAGCGACGAGAAGGGCGAGCTCTGCCGCTCGATCGGCGCCGATGCGACGATCAACTACGCCGAGGCCAACATCAGGGACGAGCTGAAGCAACTCACCGCAGGCAAGGGGCCGGACGTCGTCTACGACCCGGTCGGCGGCGATCTCGCCGAGCCGGTGTTTCGCTCGATCGCCTGGCGCGGCCGCTACCTCGTCATTGGCTTTGCGCAAGGTGGCATCCCGGCGCTGCCACTCAATCTCGCGCTGCTCAAAGGCGCGTCGATCGTCGGTGTGTTCTGGGGCGAGTTTGCGCGCCGCGAGCCGAAGGCGAATGCGGCAGCGCTCGCGGAGCTGGCGCGCTGGTACGCCGAAGGCAAGGTGAAGCCGGTCATTGACCGGCGCCTGCCGATGCGCGAGCTCCCTGCCGCCTTCGAGCGCATGGGCAGTCGCACGGTGCGCGGCAAGCTGGTGATGACGAACGGCTGAGCGCGTCGTTTCGCGCCGCGGCAATTCCGCACGAACGGCGAACGCTGGCCGCCGGACGGCGGCCACGCCGGCCGCGCCGTCGCCTAGCCTTGCGCTCCGCTCCGCCAGGGATCGATGACCATCGAACCGCAACGTACCACCGTCTCCGACGGGTCACCCCTCCGAGTCCCCTCCACCAGCGCCTGGGTACATCGCTGCGCAAAGCGCATGCTCGAGCTCGATCCTGAGCTCGACCCGCTCGCGGCGATGCACACCGTCGACGACATGGCGAGGATCACGCGTTGGCGGACGATGCTTCCCGAGGATGTCGCCGAGGCGCTCTACGCGCGCGCTGCCGACGAGGAGCCGTTGTCGTTCGCGTCGCGCCCAATGCGAAACATCTGAGCGACGGGCGACGCTCTTGCGCGTCGCGCAGGCCTACAGAATCCCCGCCGACGGCCGATATGCCGTCATGACGATCGCCCGCACCCTGCCCTGGCTGCTCGCAACGATGGTTTGCGCGGCCTCCCCCATCGCCCGCGCCGGCGATCCGCCAACGACGCCGCAGGCGACGGCCCCCGCGCGCAGCGCCGAGGCGACGAAAGCGAGGCACGAGGCCGAGCGGCAGCGCCTGATCGCGAAGCTGCGCGACGAAGCGCCCAAGACGCACGAGAAGGCGACCAAGGGCAGCGTTCTCGACCTGCCGATCTTTCACCGCAACGATCGACCTTGACAGGATCGCGGCGCGTCGGTGGCGCGCCCGCGCTAGGAACGTCGGCGCGAAGCGTGGAGGATTGACGGCTTGAACGCACTTCCTCCGCGCAGGGGATGCACGCGGAGCGAAGGTTGGGCTATTGTTTCGCCGTGCAGTTCCCCGACTCCACCTTCGCCGCCCTGCGGATCGCCGACGACGAGTCTGCCGGCTGGGGGCGCCTGCTCTCGCTCGCAATCGTGTTGACGATCGCAGCAGTCAGCGCCGGCATGCTCGCCGGCGGCTGACCCCGCACCACTACAGCCTGATCCTGCAGACGGCGTCACGCGACGCCCGACAGCTCAGGGTTGCTGTTTGCTGCCATTGATGTTGCCGGCGACGCCACCGGCGATCGCGCCGACTGCCGCGCCGGTCCAGCCGCTACCGCCGGCGATCGCGGCGATGCCCGCGCCGGCGGCCGCGCCGATGGCAGCGCCGCTGACCGTGCCCTGCTCCTGCGGCGTCATGGTCGTGCATGCCGCGAGCAGCGACACAAGGGCGATCCTCGGTAGCCAGGCGAAGGGTCTCATGGCGTGTCTCCTCTCTTGCATGACTGCGGATATGGCAGATCGCCCTGGTACTAGTTGTCCTTCGCCAGGCCGGGAACGACGATCTCGAACCAGATGACCTCGATCACCGGGCGCTGCAGTCGGCTGGGGTTCGCGGCGTACCAGGCGTCGAGCCCGGTGCGCACGCTGTCGAGTGTCTGCTTGCCGCCGCGCAGGCCCTTGACCATGCGCGGCACGAGGCTCTGGGCGTCGCCGGCAGGGGCGTTCGTGCCATACGCGGTCTCGACCTGCAGGAAGTTCGCGATGCCGACGAGGTACGCCTTCTTGACGGCCTCG
>DASXIP010000538.1:0-2477 GCA_036497875.1 Caldimonas sp. | reverse complement strand
GATCTTCTTCAGCTCGCTCGCCTTTACGGTGCTCGAGAGCGCGATGTCGGTGATCTTCCTGCACCGCGTCGTCGCGCGGAAGCGCCGCTTCCTCTTCTCGGTGCTGATTCCATACGTCTACATCCTCTCGCTCGGCATCGGCCTCCTGCTCGTCACGCTCGTCGCCGGCAGCCTGCAGGCGGTCGGCAAGGAAAGCGTCGAGCTGTTCGGCCGCGACTGGTCGCTGCACGGCGTCTCGGGGCTGCTGCTCTACCTGCTCGGGTTTGCCGGCGAGGTCTTTGTCCTGACGTCGGTTTATCTCGTCATGCCGGTCGGCCGCCTCGCTTGGCGGCACGCGCTGATCGGCGGCGTCACGGCGGCGGTGCTCTGGGAGATCACACGCCACGTGCTCGTTTGGTATCTGGCCACCCTGTCGCAGATGACGATCGTGTACGGCTCGCTGACGACGGCGATCGTCGTCCTGCTCAGCCTCGAGCTCGCAGCGACGCTGCTCCTGTTCGGCGCCCAGGTCATTTCCGAGTACGAGCGGATCGGCCATGCCGCCGCCGCGCAGGCCGAGCCGGGCTTCAGCACCGCGCCGGTCTAGTGCTTGTCGTCGCGGGCGCGGCGATCAGGATGCGAGCAGGCGGCCGACCCGATCGCGCAGCCCCTCCGGAGAGACGGCGGCCGCAGGCACCGGATCGCCGGCGACGAGGCCAACCCGGCTGAAGATGCCGCGCCGGAACGGCTTCGTCATCGCCTTGCCGTCGACGCGCGAGAAGAACGAGCCCCACACGTTCTGCAGTGCGATTGGCACGACCGGCACCGGGTTGGTCGCAAGCAGCCGCATCACGCCGCCCTTGAATTCGGCGAGCTCGCCGTCGCGCGTGATCGCGCCCTCGGGGAAGATGCAGAGCAGGTCGCCGCCGTCGAGCACTTCCTGAGCGCGCGCGAACGCCTGCTCGTAGATTCGCGCGTCGACCTTGTGCGGCGCAATCGGAATCGCCTTGGCGAGCCTGAAGAACCAGCCGAGCACCGGCGCATGGAAGATCGCGTGGTCCATGATGAAGCGGATCGGTCGCGGGCTCGCCGCCATCAGCAGCACCGGGTCGATGAAGCTGACGTGGTTCGAGACCAGGATCGCCGCGCCTGCGGTCGGGATGTTCTCGTCGCCGCGGACCTTGAAGCGGTAGACGATGCGGGTGAGGACGAAGGCGATGAAGCGCAGCAGATATTCCGGCACCAGCATGAAGATGTAGAACGCGACCACCGCGTTCAGGATGCCGATCACCAGGAACACCTGCGGGATCGTGAAGCCGGCGGCGAGCAGCACACCGACGATGATCGAGCTCGCGATCATGAACAGCGCATTCAGGATGTTGTTGGCGGCGATGATCCGCGCCCGGTGGCTCGGCGCCGAGCGCATCTGGATCAACGCGTACATCGGCACGCTGTAGAGGCCAGCGAAGAGCGACAGCAGCGCGAGGTCGGCCATCACGCGCCAGTGGCTGTGCTCGGCGAGGAACGCCGAGAGCGCATAGCCCGCCGACGGCGGCAGGCCACGCGCCGCGAAGTAGAGGTCGATCGAGAACACGCTCATGCCGATTGCGCCGAGCGGCACCAGGCCGATCTCGACGTGGCGGCGCGACAGCACTTCGCAGAGCAGCGAGCCGGTGCCGATGCCGACCGAAAAGACCACCAGCAGGAGCGACGCGACCTGCTCGTCGCCGTGCAGGACCTCCTTGGCGAAGGCCGGAAACTGGGCGAGGAACGCGGCGCCGAAGAACCACATCCACGAGATGCCGAGCAGCGACCGGAAGACGACCAGGTTGCCGCGCGCGAGCTTCAGGTTGCGCCAGGTCTCGCTGACCGGGTTCCAGTTGATGACGAGGTTCGGATCGGTCGACGGCGACACCGGCACCGCCTGCGCCGTCAGCCGGCCGAGCACGGCGACGGCGACGCAGGCGATCGCGACGTCTCTCGCGCCGGTGCCGGGGATCGAGACGAGCAGTCCGCCGGCGAGGCTGCCGAGCAGGATCGCGACGAACGTTCCCATCTCGACCATGCCGTTGCCGCCGGTGAGCTCGCGCTCGTTCAGGTGCTGCGGCAGGTAGGCGAACTTGACCGGGCCGAACATCGTCGAGTGCAAGCCCATCAGGAACACGCAGGCGAGCAGGACGATGGGGTCGGTGTGCATGAATCCCCAGGCGGCGAGCGCCATGATCGCAACCTCGAGCCATTTGACGAGCCGGATCAGGCGCGCCTTGTCGAACTTGTCGGCGAGCTGGCCGCTGGTCGCCGAGAAGAGCAGGAACGGCAGGATGAAGAGCGCGCCGATCACGAGGCCGGCGAGCGTCGGCGGCAGCCAATGCACCTGCAGCTGGTACGTGATCAGGACGGTGAACGCGAACTTGAACAGGTTGTCGTTGCCGGCGCCGAGGAACTGGGTCCAGAAGAACGGCGCGAAGCGGCGCTGACCGAGCAGCGCGAACTGGTTG
>DASXIP010000537.1:0-15283 GCA_036497875.1 Caldimonas sp. | reverse complement strand
CATCGTCAGCCAGCACGGCGAGAACACGCCGTGCTCGATGTCGCTCGGGCCGCAGGCCGACGCGGCGCGTCTCGGCGTCGCCGCGGCGCAGGGCGTCGCCGTGCCGTTCACGACGATCTCGGTCTCCGACGGCGTCTCGATGAATCACCGCGGCATGCGCATGAGCCTGGTCTCGCGCGAGCTGATCGCCGACTCGATCGAGGCGGTGATGCAGGCGCACGCCTACGACGCGCTGGTCGGCTTCGCCGGCTGCGACAAGACGCTGCCCGGCGTGATGATGGCGATGGCGCGTGTCAACGTGCCGAGCGTCTTCGTCTACGGCGGCGCGATGCTGCCTGGCCACTGGCGCGGCAAGGACGTCACGATCCTCACCACCTACGAAGGCGTCGGCGCCGTGCTCGCCGGCCGCATGACCGAAGCCGAGCTCGACGAGCTCGGCCACGCCTGCGCACCGACGCTCGGCTCGTGCCCCGGCCAGTTCACCGCCAACACGATGGCGATGGTCGCCGAGACGCTCGGCCTCGCGCCGCCCGGCTCGGCGATGCTGCCGGCCGCCTACAGCGAGCGCCTCGCGCTCGCCCGCCGCGCCGGCCATCGCGCGACCGAGATCGTCCTCGAGGGCGGCCCGCTGCCGCGCGATCTGGTCACCAGGAAGTCGCTCGAGAACGCGTGCGCCGCCGTCGCCGCGACCGGCGGCTCGACCAACGCCGGCCTGCACCTGCCGGCGATCGCCCACGAGGCGGGCGTCCGCTTCACGCTCGACGACGTCGCTGCGGTGTTCGCGCGCACGCCGCTGATCGCCGACCTGCAGCCGGGCGGCCGCTATCTCGCACTCGACCTGCACCGCGTCGGCGGTGTCGCGCCAGTGTTGAAGGCGCTGCTCGATGCCGGCCATCTGCACGGCGACACGCTGGCGCTCTCGGGCCGCACGCTCGCGGCAGAGCTCGCCGACGCGCCGAAGCCCGACGGCGACGTCGTCCGCGACGCAGCGCACGCCTTGCATGCAACCGGCGGCGTCGTCGTCCTGAAAGGCAACCTCGCTCCCGACGGCGCGCTGATCAAGATCGCCGGCTTGAAGTCGAGCGTCTTCGAAGGTCCGGCGCGTGTCTTCGAGTGCGAGGAGGACGCGTTCGCCGCCGTCAGCGAGCGCGCCTACCGCCAAGGCGAGGTCCTCGTCATCCGCAACGAGGGCCCCCGCGGCGGCCCCGGCATGCGCGAGATGCTCGGCGTCACCGCGCTCGTCTACGGCCAGGGCATGGGCGAGAAGGTCGCGCTGCTCACCGATGGGCGCTTCTCGGGTGCGACGCGCGGTCTCATGGTCGGCTACATCGGGCCGGAAGCTGCGCTCGGCGGCCCGATCGCGCTGCTGAAGGACGGCGACCGCATCCGCATCGACGGCGAGCGCCGGACGCTCTCGCTCCTCGTCGCCGACGACGAGCTCGCTCGCCGCCGCGCAGCGTGGCAGCCGCGCGCGGTCGAGGCGCTGAGCGGAGTGCTCGAGAAATACGCCAAGCTCGTCGGCCCGGCGCACCTCGGCGCGGTGACGCACTCGGGCCCCGCCGATGATGATTCCGCCGATGGGAAGACGAGGAGCGAGCGATGAACGAGCAGGGCAGCACCGACGGCGCGTTCGTCGTCTACGTCGCCAATGCCGACAGCGCCGACATCACCATCCTCGCGCTCGATCGCGCCGACGGCAAGCTGGACGAGATGGATCGCTTCGCGACCGGCGGCATGGTGATGCCGCTCGCCGTGCGACCTGATCGGCGCGTCCTCTACGCGTCGATCCGTGTCGAGCCGTATCGCGTCTTGAGCCTTGCGATCGATCCGGCGAGCGGGCGCTTGCGCCAGATCGGCAGCGCGCCGCTGCCGGCGAGCATGTGCTGGATCTCGACCGACCGCAGCGGCCGCTTCGTCCTCTCGGCGTCGTACGGGTCGAGCGTCGTCGCTGTGAGCCCGATCGGCGACGACGGCGTCGCCCGTGCCGCGCAGCGGGTCGTGCCGACCGAGCAGAAGGCGCATTCGATCCAGGCGACTCCCGACAATCGCTTTGCGCTCGCCGCGTGTCTCGGCGGCGGCGTGATTCGCCAGCTGCGCTTCGACGCCGCCAGCGGCCGGCTCGACGACAACGAGCCGCCAACGTGGCGCGCGCGTCCCGGCGCCGGCCCGCGCCACTTCGCCTTTCATCCGCACGGGCCGTTCACTTTCCTGCTCAACGAGCTCGACGCGACGCTCGACGTCCTGGCCTTCGACTGCGAGCGCGGCACGCTCAGCAGCACCGGCGCCGTCGCGCCGCTCCTGCCGGCGGGATTCGACGGTGGCGCGCCATGGGCCGCCGACCTCCACCTGACGCCCGACGGCCGCTTTCTCTATGCGAGCGAGCGCCGCTCGAGCACGCTCTCGTCGTTCGCGGTCGACGCCGCGACCGGAGCGCTGAGCCTGATCGCGAGGGTCGCGACCGAGACCGAGCCGCGCGGCTTCGCGATCTCGCCCGACGGCCGCTTTCTCGTCGCCGTCGGCCAGGCGTCGCACCGCCTCAGTCACTACGCGATCGACGCATCGACAGGCGCCCTCGCCAAGCTCGGCGACCGATCGGTCGGCCGCAATCCGAACTGGGTCGAGATCGTCGACCTGATGGCTTGAGCGCGGCACGCGTCGCCGTCGCCGGCCTGATCGCGCTCGCGGTCGCGATGGGAATCGGCCGCTTCGCGTTCACGCCAATCCTGCCGATGATGCTGCACGACCGCGTCGTCGACCTGCCCGGCGCGAGCTGGCTCGCGAGCGCGAACTACATCGGCTACCTGAGCGGCGCCGCGGCGTGCACGCTGCAGCCGATGCTGTGGGCTTGGCTCGGCTGGGGGCCGGTCGACGCGCCGACGCTCGCGCGCGCCGGCCTCGTCGGCACCGGCGTGCTCACGCTCGGCATGGCGCTGCCGTTCGACGCCGCGTGGGCAGCGCTGCGCTTCGCCGCCGGGCTCGCGAGCGCGCTCGTGTTCGTCTATTCGTCGGGCTGGTGCCTGGCGCGCCTCGCGATGCTCGGCAAGGCGTCGCTCGGCGGCCTGATGTTCGCCGGGCCGGGCGCCGGCATCGTCGCCAGCGGCCTGCTCGCGAGCGCGCTCGTCGCCGCCGATCGCCGCGCCGCCGATGCGTGGCTGCTGTTCGGCGTCGCCGCCTGCATGCTGACGGCGTTCGTTTGGCGAACGTTCAGAACATCGCCGCGCGTCACTGCTGCGGACGGCGGCGCGTCAGCGGCTGCGGGCGCCGCGCCCGTCGCAGCGCCCATCGCGGCCGCGGCGCGCGTGCACAGCCGCGCTGAGGTGGCGACGCTCGCTGTCGCCTATGGCGTTTCCGGCTTTGGCTACATCGTCACCGCGACGTTCTTGCCGGTGATCGCGCGCACGGCACTGCCTGCGGATTCGCCGTGGCTCGATCTCTTCTGGCCGATCTTCGGCGCTGGCGTCATCGTCGGCGCGTTGCTTGCAACGCGCGTCCGCGTGAGCGGCGACCTGCGGCTCGTGATCGGCGCTGCCTACGTCGTGCAGGCGATCGCGATCGCGATCGGCGTCGGCGTGCCGACTACAGCGGGCTTTGCGATCAGCAGCTTCGTGCTCGGCGCGCCTTTCACCACGATCACCTACTTCGCGCTGCAGGAAGTGCGGCGGCTCCGACCCGTGCACATCGCGGCGACGACCGGCCTCGTCACCGTGACGTGGAGCATCGGCCAGGCCGCCGGGCCGCCGATGGTCGCGCTGATGCTTCGCCACGCGAGCGGCATCGAGGTCGCATTCACGCGCTCGCTCGCGATCGCCGCCGCGACGCTCGTCGCCGGCGCGCTCGTCTTTTTGGCGTCGTCGCGGATCTGGCAGCGTTAGCGGGCGCTGCCGTCGTCAGTCGCCGCCGAGCGAGCCGTACTCCGATTCGGCGAATTGCCACGCGTCTTCGCGCGAGGCGAACAGATGATCGCCGAGGCTCTTCGCCGGCCGATCGCCGCGCGCGTCGCCACCGCTCAGCAGCACGCCAGCCTTCCAGCCGGCATCGCCCCACGGCTCGACGATCGGAATCGCCCGGTAGGCTTCGCCCCAGGAGGAAATAGTGCGTTCAGACATGGGCTCCTCCTTCGTCGTCGTTCCCCACAAGCTTGAAAGAAGCAAGCGCCAACTCGACCGGAATCATCTCGGCCGCGATCCGATCGATGCGCTGGCCGTCCCAGATCGCCTCGGCATAGGCAGCGTCAAGTTCGCTGCGCAGAAGCCGGTATCTGCCGTTCAACTCCTCCAGTTCCATCGGGGCTCCTCGCGAAAATTTGCGTTCGTCCGCGCACGGCAAGTGGCGTGCCCCTCTGGCTGTCGGGGCGGGTACCGATCACCGTCTTCGGCTCCGCGCCGCGGCGTGTAAGGAACGTGTCAGGCGGCATGCGATACCTGGGGAAAGCCGATGTCGGGGTGACGGTCTCGGGGGAAATGCCGACCCGCATCGGGTTGTTGGGGGCGGGCGGCGCTGCTACCGTCAGGCGCTGACCTCGAAGGACCCCTCGATGCTGCATTCCATTCGTCGCCGCGACGCGCTGAAGCAGGGCGCGGCGCTCGCCGCCACCGCCACGCTCGGCCCGTTCGCCTGCCGCGCCGCGGCCCAGGCCGACGAGCTGGCGCCGTACCGCGCTGCGAAGATCAACTGGAAGCAGGCCGAAGGCGAGACGATCACCGTCGCCGTCATCCCGGCGAGCTACTTCGAGAACTTGATCTCGCTGCAGCCCCAGTTCGAGGCGCTGACCGGCATTCAGCTGCGCTTTGAGAAGGTGCCGCCGGGGCAGATCCGGCAGAAGGCGCTGCTCGACCTCTCGTCGAAGACCGCGACCTATGCGACCCACGCCGCCGACCCGATGTACTACCCGCTCTACGTCTCGAACAAGTGGGTCGAGCCGCTCGACAAGTACCTCAACGACGCCAGCCTCACCGACAAGGCCTGGTTCAACTACGACGACATCATCAAGGCCTGGCGCGAGGCCGACTCGGTCGACGGCAAGCCTTACGGAATGCCGTACGACGGCGAGGTCACGGTCCAGGTCTACCGCAAGGACGTGTACGCGGCCAAGGGCCTGAAGGCGGCCGACACGTACGACCAGCTCGTCGCGAACGCGAAGGCGCTGACCGACCCGAACGAGCGCAGTTATGGCCTGGCGCTGCGGGGTTTTGCCGGCGCCGGCCAGAACATGTACATCTACCCGTCGATCCTGCGCGGCTTCGGCGGCGGCTGGCTGCAAGGCAACCAGGTCGTTGTCAACTCGGCCGAGGCCGTGAAGGCGCTCGAGTGGTACGTCGACGTGCTGACGAAGTACGCGCCGCCGGCGGTGCGCAACTGGAACTGGCCCGACATCGCCGACGCCTTCTCGCAGGGCACGGTCGCGACCTACATCGACGCCCACTCGTCGGCGGCGGTGATCACCAACCCCGAGAAGTCGAAGGTCGTCGGCAAGGTCGCCTACGCGCGCTGGCCGAAAGGCCCGAGCGGCAAACGCGTGACCTCGATCTGGAACTGGGGCTTCCCGATCAACGTGGCGCTCAGCGACAAGCAGAAGAAGGCGACCTGGCTCTTCGTCACCTGGGCGGCCTCGGCCGAGACGCAGGCGCGCACGTCGTGGAAGTTCGCCGGCCCCGCCAAGCGCTCGGGCCTGAACCGGCTTTCGCTCTGGCGGGCGCCCGAGTTCGCCTCGGCGATGGCCAGCGCCGGCGACGACTTCATTCCCGCCGCGCTCGAATCGCTCGAGCACGACACCGACGTCGACTGGCGCCCGCGCGTGCCGCAATGGCCTGCCATCGGCGAGACGATGGCGACGGCGATCCAGGCCGCGCTCGTCGGTCAGAAGAAGCCGAAGGAAGCGCTCGACGAAGCGCAGGCGCGGATCACGCAGATCCTGAAGGGGTGAACTTGCGTTCGCTCGAGCAGCAGGAGCGCCGTTTTGCGCTCGCGCTGCTTGTACCCGCGCTCGCCGTGCTCGTGCTGACGACGACGGCGCCGCTCGTCTATCTCGCCTGGAACAGCCTGCACCGGATCGACCTCGGCATGCCGTGGCTCGCTGGCTTCGCCGGCGTCGACAACTTCGCCAAGATGGGCAGCGACCCGCGGTTCTGGAACTCGCTCGTGCTGACGGCCGTCTACACGGCGTCGACGGTCGTCCTTCAGGTCGTCGTCGGCCTCGCGCTCGCGATCCTTGTTCTGCAGATCCCGAAGGGCCAGGGGCTGCTGCGTGTCGCCGCGATCCTGCCGATCGTCCTCGCGCCGGTCGTCGTCGGCCTCTTCTGGCGCACGCTCGTGCTCGCGCCCGACGTCGGCTTGGTCGACATGGTGACGCGCGCGCTCGGCCTCGGCAGCCACAACTGGCTCGGCGACCCGCAGCTCGCGCTGATCTCGGTGATCGCGATCCACACCTGGCAATGGACGCCGTTCGCCTTCCTCGTCATCCTCGCGACGCTCTCGACGCTGCCGGCCGACGTCTACGAAGCCGCCCGCCTCGACCGCGCCCGCGCCTGGCAGCGCTTCACCCACCTGACGCTGCCGCTGATCCGCCCCGCGATCGTGATGGTCGTGATCCTGCGCACGATGACCGCGCTGTCGGCGTTCGCCGCGATCTTCGCCGCGACCGGCGGTGGGCCGGGGTCGGCGACCGAGATCCTCAATCTCTACGCCTATCGCACCTCGTTCTCCGAGCTCAATCTCGGCTACGGTGCATCGCTCGCGGTGATGCTACTGGCGATCACGATGTTCATCTCGTACTTGATGTTCCGGTTGCGGCGGAGGCGGGTGTGAGCGTGTCTCCGCTGCCCCGCCGGCTCGGGCTCTACGCCATCGCCGGCGTCGGCCTTGCCGTCTGGGTGTTCCCGGTGCTCTGGGGCTTGCTGACGTCGTTTAAGACCGAGCGCGATGTTCTCGCCTACCCGCCGGTCCTCCTGTTCACGCCGACGCTCGCCAACTACCGCGAGGTCCTCTTCGGCGCGTCGTCGATCGTGCCCAACCTCTTCTCGAGCCTCGTCGTCTCGACGCTCGCGACGACGCTGACGCTCGTCTTCGCAATTCCCGCCGCGTACGCGATGGCGCGGTTGCGCTTTCCGGCCAAGCGCGGCACCGGCTTCTACGTGCTCGCGACGCAGATGCTGCCTCCGGTCGGCCTCATCATCCCGTACTACCTCGTGCTGCAGAAGATCGGCGGCCTCGACACCTACGGCGGCCTGACGCTGATCGACCTGACCTTCTCGCTGCCGTTCGCGATCTGGCTGCTCGTCTCGTACTTCGAGGACGTGCCGCTCGAAATGGAGGAAGCGGCGCTCCTCGACCGCGCCGGCCGCGTGCGCGCGCTCTGGCACATCGTCTTGCCGCAGGTGAAGGGCGGCGTCGCGGTGACGACGATCTTCGTCTTTCTCAATGCCTGGAACGAATTCATGTTCGCCGTCGTCCTCGGCGGCAACCGGGTGCGGACGGTGACGGTGGCGATGTTCAACTTCATCTCGGTCGAGCAGACGCAGTGGGCGCGCCTGGCCGCAGGGGCGATGCTGGCGATGGCGCCGGTGATCGTGCTCGGCATCTTCGCGCAGCGCCACATCGTCAAGGGGCTCACGGTCGGCGCGGTCAAGGGCGGAGGGCGGCGATGAACGACCCGACCTTCGGCGGCTACCAGGAACCCCTCTGGCCGACGGCGTTCGCCGACACCGACGTCGAGCTCGCCCCTGCGAGTGCGACGCCCAATCCCTCGCGGGTCGGCAGCGCGAGCGTGCGCATCGAGGGCATCGTCAAGCAGCACGGCATGACGACGGTACTGCACGGCATCGACCTCGCGATCGCGCCGGGCGAGTTCTTCGTCTTGCTCGGGCCCTCGGGCTCCGGCAAGACGACGACGCTGCGCATCCTGGCCGGCCTCGAGTCGGTGAGCGCCGGCCGTGTCTGGATGGACAGCGTCGACGTGACGACGCACGAGCCCGGCACCCGCGACGTTGCGATGGTCTTCCAGAGCTACGCGCTCTACCCGCACATGACGGTCGAGCAGAACATCGGCTTCCCGCTGAAGATGGTCGGTACGTCGAAGGGCGCAACCGCGCGCGCAGTCGACAACGCCGCCGCCAAGGTCGGCATCGGCCACCTGCTGCAGAGGACGCCGGGCCAGCTCTCGGGCGGCCAGCAGCAGCGCGTCGCGCTCGCGCGCGCGATCGTCCGCCAGCCGCGCCTGTTCCTGCTCGACGAGCCGCTCTCCAACCTCGACGCCAAGCTGCGCCTCGAGACGCGCCTCGAGCTGCGCCGGCTGCAGCGCTCGCTCGGCGTCACCACTGTCTACGTCACCCACGACCAGGAAGAGGCGATGACGCTCGCCGACCGCATGGCGGTCTTCATGGACGGCCGCATCGTCCAGGTCGGCACGCCGCGCGAGATTTTCCAGCGGCCGCTCTCGATCGACGTTGCCGCCTTCATCGGCACGCCGCCGATGAACCTGCTCGCCGGCGCGTGGGAAGGCCACGCCGTCAGCATCGGCGGCTCGACGGTGGCCGTCGCCGCCGACACGCCCGAGGTACGCGATGTCGTCGTCGGCGTGCGGCCGAACGCCCTGCGCCTCGCCGAGGGCGGGTTGCGCGCGCGCGTCGAGGGCGTCGAGGATCTCGGCGACAGCGCCATCGTCGACCTCGTCATCGACGAGCGCCTCGTCAAGCTGAAGACCGACCGGCCGCCGCTGCTGCGCGAAGGCGAGGCGGTCTACGTCGCGTTCGCTCCCGAGGACGCGCATCTCTTCGACGCCGAGACCGGCGCGCGCCTCGCCTGAACCGCTCCGCCATCACGCCATGACCACCGAGACCCGCGGCGCACGCAAGCCGAACGTCGTCCTCATCCTCAATGACGACATGGGCTACTCCGACCTCGGCTGCTACGGCGGCGAGATCGAGACGCCGAACCTCGACCGCCTCGCCGCGAACGGCATCCGCTTCAGCAGCTTCTACAACACCGCGCGCTGCAGCCCGAGCCGGGCCTCGATGCTCACCGGCTTGCATCCGCACCAGACGGGCGTCGGCATCCTCACCTACGACTCGGGCCCCGAGGGCTACGCCGGCAATCTCAATCACCGCTGCGTGACGATCCCGCAGGTGCTGAAGCAAAACGGCTACCGCACCTACATGAGCGGCAAGTGGCACGTCGCATCGAGCCTGACCAAGCCGACCGACACCTGGCCGCTGCAGCGCGGCTTCGATGAATTCTTCGGCACGATCATCGGCGCCGGCAGCTTCTACGACCCGAACACGCTGACGCGCGGCAACGAGAACGTCGAGCACGAGGCGCGCGCGGCGGGCTGGTTCTACACCGACGCGATCAGCGCCCAGGCTGTTGCCTACCTCGATGCGCACGCGAAGCAGCACGCGGGCACGCCGTTCTTCGAATACGTTGCCTACACCGCGCCGCACTGGCCGCTGCACGCGCACGACGAAGACATCGCCCGCTACAAGGGCCGCTTCGACAAGGGTTGGGATGCGCTCCGCGAAGCGCGCCTCGACAAGCTCGTCGCCTCGGGAATCCTGAAAGCGCACTGGAAGCTCACCGACCGCGATCCGACGCAGCCGCCGTGGACCGAAGCCGAGCAGGACGAGCAGTTCCGCGCCTGGACGCTGCGCTGCATGGAGGTCTACGCGGCGCAGGTCGACCGCATGGACCAGGGCATTGGCCGCATCGTCGCTGCGCTCGCGAGGAACGGCCAGCTCGAGAACACGCTCGTCATCTTCCTCGCCGACAACGGCGCCTGCGCCGAAGACATCCCCGAAGACGTGACCGTCGACGAGCTGGTCGACAAGCTCAGGATCGCGCGCCGCACCACGCGAAACGGCGAGCCCGTGCATTTCGGCAACGACGTCCACCGCCTGCCCGGCCCCGAGAACACCTACCAGAGCTACGGCACCGCATGGGCCAACCTCTCGAACGCGCCGTTTCGCCTCTACAAGCACTGGATCCACGAAGGCGGCATCTCGACGCCGCTGATCGCGCACTGGCCGAACGGCATCGAGCGCAAGCACAACGGCGCCATCCGCCACGCGCCGGGCTACCTGCCCGACATCATGGCGACGATCGTCGACGTGACTGGCGCTGCCTACCCGTCAACGTTCGAAGGCCACGCCGTCGACCCGCTCGAAGGGCAGTCGCTCCTTTCCGTGTTCGCGCACGACGCGACAGGCGAAGATCGCCGGCCGATGTTCTGGGAGCACGAAGGCAATGCGGCGGTGCGCATCGGCAAGTGGAAGCTCGTCAAACGCTTTCCGCGCGACTGGGAGCTCTACGACATGGACGCCGACCGGACCGAGCTGCACGACCTCGCGTCACGCGAGCCGGAACGGGCGAAGGAGATGGCGGCGCAGTACGCAGCGTGGGCGGAGCGGTGCGGCGTTCTCGACCGCGAGAAGATCGTCAACCTGATGAAGAGCCAGGGCGTGACGCGCGCGTTTTGGGAGAAGGACTAGTCAGCTGGCGTACCCCGGCAGCTCACGGTCGAGCACCCGCATCATCGCTTCGAAGAACAGCCGCTCGCGCTCCGCGCGCGGATGCCGGTCGGCGTTGTTGGGCGCCTGGACGCGCGCGACGATCTCCTGCGAGAGCACCGCCAGCGGCCGCCCGGTGCCAAGCGCAAGGACCTGGTTGCGGCAGACGCGCTCGAGCCGGTACAACCTTCGATACGCCTGCGCCACCGTCTCGCCGGTGACGAGGACGCCGTGGTTCTTCATGAAGACGATCGGCCGCGTGCCCATCGCCCGCGCCAGGCGCTCGCCTTCTTCCAGTGTGGCGGCCAGACCGGTGTAGTCGTCGTCATACGCGATCTGGCCGTCGAAGAAGGTTGCCGTCTGGCTGGCCGGCAGCAGGCGGTTGTCGTCCAGCATGTTGAGCGCCATGGCCCACGTCTGGTGGGTGTGCATGACGACGCGCGCGCCCGAGATGCGGTGGATCGGCGCGTGGATGCACTGCGCCGAGAGCTCGAGCGTTCCGCTGCCCTCGAGCACGCGGCCTTGCTCGTCAAAGACGATCATGTCGCTCGCCCGCGCCTCCGACCAGTGCCGGCCGTACCCCAAGATCAGGTACTGCCCGTCGCGGCCCGGCACGGTCATCGTGAAATGATTGTCGATGCCCTCCTCGAGCTCGTGCAGCACCGCCAGGCGGTGCGCGGCGGCGAGGTGGACACGCGCCTCGGCCAGCGCCTCGGCATGCGCTGGGCTTTGCACCAAAGGGCGAACGGACATCGGCGGGGTCTCCTGCGCGAAAAGGCAAGCTTACGCGCTGGAGCCACTCGATTGGCGAATCGGTGCGGGGTGATTTCGTGGGCGAGAATCGTGGCGCTGATGCGCTTCCTCCACCAACCGATGGGACAGTCCATGAAGCAACTGACGAAAATCCTGTCTCTCTGCGCCGCGGCGACGGCGCTCGCCGCGCCGGCGCTCGCTCAGACGGTGAAGATCACACCGCTCGGCGGCTTCGACGGCGAGTTCTGCGCGTTCGACCGCGCGCTCGTGTTCGAGGACCCGAATGGCACCCGCATCCTCTACGACCCGGGTCGCTCGGTCGTCGGCGCGAGCGACGCCCGGCTGGGCAAGATCGACATCCTCCTCGTCAGCCACATGCACGGCGACCATCTCGGCGACGCGCACACGAAGGCAGTCGGCGCCGGCACCTGCGCCAGCCCGGACGCGTCGGTGTCGGACACCCCGAATTCGAACGCGGTCAACATCGCGGTCGCCAAGAAGGCGAAGATCGTCACCGGCTCCGAGATGTCGGTCTTCTTCGCCGCCAAGCTCAAGGCCAACGGCGGCAACCCCGCCGACGCCATCCGGTTGCGCTTCGGTGGCGGCGTCACCGTCGGCGGCGTCCACATCGTGACCGTCGCGGCGCTGCACAGCAACGGCGTCGACCCCGACTTCATCGGTGGCGAGCTCGGCAAGGCGATGAAGGAAGCAGGCGTCACCGGCGACGTCGGGCCGGCGACCGGCTACGTGCTTCGCTTCAGCAACGGGCTCGTCGCTTACCTGTCGGGCGACACCGCCATCACCGCTGACCAGGAGCGCGTCGTCCGCGACTACTACCACGCCAGGCTCGCGGTCATGAACATGGGCGACGTCCTCTCGGCCGGGCCCGCCGAGGCCGCCTTCGTGATGAACGAGCTCGTCAAGCCGGCCGAAGTGATCGCGTCGCACGCGAACGAAGCCGGCACCGTGCAGGGCAAGGTCCGCCCCGGCAGCAAGACCGAGGCGTTCATCAAGGCCACCCACGTGCCGGTGCGCCTGCCGCTGTCGGGCAAGACGATGGAGTTCGACGCCGCAGGCAAGTGCACCGCCGACTGCTGACGACGACAGCGTTCACCGCAACGGCCACGCCGCGACGATCAGCGGCGTACCGACGAAGAGCACCATCAACGTCAGCGGCGCGCCGAGCTTCCAGTAGTCGCCGAAGCGGTAGCCGCCCGGCGCCATCACCAGCGTGTTGTTCTGGTGCCCGATCGGGGTCAGAAAGTCGCACGCGCAGCCGAGCGCGACGGCGATCAGGAACGGCTCGCTGTGCAGGCCCAGGCTCGTCGCCACCGCGGCGGCGACGGGGCCGAGCACGACCACCGCGGCGGCGTGGTGCAGGAACGGCGTCAGCAGCATCGAGACGAGCAGGATGAGGCCGATCGTCGCGCTGCCGGGCAGGTGCCTGGCGCCGGCGCCGAGCGATTCGGCGATGAGGCTCGCGGCGCCGGTGTCCTTCAGCGCCTCGCCGACCGGGATCAGGCAGCCGAGCATCACGATTACCGGCCATTCGATCGCGTGATACGCCTCCTTCAGGCTCACCTGCCGCAGCAGCACGGTGAGCACGGCGGCACCGAAGAACGCGACCTCGACCGTGATCGCGCCGACGCCGGCGAGCAGCAGCGCCGCCGCGAGCAGGCCGATCGGAACGAGGCCGTTCCTCGCCGCGCCGATCGAGAGCTTGCGATCGGCGAGCGGCAACAGGCCGAGCTCGCCGACCGACGCCGCGAGGTTCTTCTCCCAGCCCTGCACCAGCACGACGTCACCGATCTCGAAGCGGTGGCTGCGCAGCCGCGAACGCGCGCTGCCGTCGGCGTGACGCACGGCGAACAGGTTCATGCCGTAGCGATGGCGGAGGCCCAGCGACGCCGGCGTCTCGCCGACCAGCGCCGACTCGGCGGTGACGATCGCCTCGACGACCTGCATCTCCTCGCTCGGATCGTGCGGCTTGGCGAGCGCGTCGGCGCCGACGATCTCGTAGCCCGTCGCGGCAACGACTTTCTGCACCGCCGTCGTGTCGCCGATGACGACCAGCACGTCGCCGGGATAGAGCCGCCAGCCCTCGGCCGGCACGTAGCGGTGGCCGCCTTCGCGAACGATCGCCGCGACCGAGACGGTGCCGTCGCCGAGCGCCTCGAAGTCGCCAACCGTGCGCTCGGCGACCTTGCCGGCGACGACGCGCAGCTCGGTCACGTACGACGCGATCGAGAACGACTCTTCCGCCGTCGGCGCGCCGTCGCGATCCGGAAGCAAACGCCACGCGAAGGCGAGAAAGACGATCGCGATCGTCGTCAGCGGCAGGCCGACCGCGGCGAAGTCGAACAGGCCGAACGGCGGCTGGCCGAGCTCCTCGCGCACCGACGAGATCAGGAGGTTGGGCGAGGTGCCGATCTTCGTGATCGTGCCGCCGACGAGCGAGGCGAACGCGAGCGGCATCAGGTAGATCGATCGCGAGCGGCCGCTGCGCTGCGCGGTCTGGATCGCGATCGGGATGAAGATGCCGAGCGTGCCGACGTTCTTCACGAACGCCGACAGGTAGCCGACCGCCGCCGCCAGGATGCCGACCTGCAGCGACGTCGAGCGCACGCGCCTCAGCAACGCGCTGGCGGCGCGCTCGATCAGGCTCGACGCGGCGATTGCCCGGCTGACGACGAGCACAGACGCGATGATGATGATCACCGGGGTGGCGAAGCCGTGGAACGCCTTCGCGCTCGGCACGACGCCGAGCAGCACCGCCGCCAGCAGCACGAGCGCCGCGACGACGTCGAAGCGCAGCCGCCCGCGCATGAAGAGCGCGAGCATGACAGCGATGAGGGCGAACGCCTCGACCTGGTGGAGCGTCATGGGGGCCGAGTATCTCCGCCGGCCGGAGTCTTCGCCGCGACAATCTGGCCGCGAACACCTGATCGAGGGGATCGACCATGCCGCTGCCCAAGCTCGAAACCACGCGCTACGACGTCGCCGATGGCATCGCGACGATCACGCTGTACCGCCCCGACAAGCTCAACGCCTACAACGGGCAGATGCGCACCGAGATCGCCGCGCTGTTCGACGAGGCCGACGCCGACGACGCCGTGCGCGCCGTCATCGTCACCGGCGCCGGCCGCGCCTTCTGCGCCGGCGCCGACCTCTCGTCGGGCGGCGACACCTTCGACCGCAACGCGCCGCAGCACCAGCCGTACCTCGAGAAGCTGCGCACCGAGAGCGGCGTCTACCGCGACGGGGGCGGCACCAACACGCTGCGCATCTACGAGAGCTTGAAGCCCGTGATCGGTGCGATCAACGGTGCCGCCGTCGGCATCGGCGCGACGATCCAGCTGCCGATGGACATCCGCATGGCGTCGACCGCGGCGCGCTTCGGCTTCGTCTTCGCGCGACGCGGCATCACGCTCGAGGCCGCGTCGTCGTGGTTCCTGCCGCGCCTGGTCGGCATGCAGACGGCGCTCGAGTGGTGCATGACCGGCCGCGTCTTCGGCGCCGACGAGGCGCTCGCGCGCGGGCTCGTGCGTTCGCTGCATGCGCCCGACGAGCTGCTCCCCGCGGCACGTGCGCTCGCGCGCGAGATCGCCGACAACACGGCGCCGGTGTCGGTGGCGCTGACGCGGCAGATGCTGTGGCGGCTGTCGGCGGCGGCGCATCCGATGGCTGCGCACCGCATTGACAGCAGAGCAATCCAGTCGCGCGGGCAGTCGGCGGATGTGCGCGAGGGGGTTGGGGCGTTTCTCGAGAAGCGGAAGGCAGTGTTTCCAGATCGCGTGTCATCGAACATGCCGGCGTTCTTTCCTTGGTGGGACGAGCCGGGTTTCGAGTGAGCGCCCCGCCGGCTACTCGCGAAGGATGTCCTCCGGCCGTTTGGAATGCACCGCGTCAGCGCCTTGTAGATCGATCGCTTCAAGAAATCGTCGTAGTTCCAATTGCCCGGCATCGCGGGCCATAGCGAGGACGGTACGCGCAACGTCAAGTCCGTTGACGAGCATGATCGGGTATTCGTCCTC
>DASXIP010000536.1:0-1743 GCA_036497875.1 Caldimonas sp. | reverse complement strand
GGCGAGCGGCTTCATCTTGTCGGTCCAGTCGTGGCCGCCGCGGGTGATGAGCTTCGCCTTGCCGTGCTCGATGCGCGCCATCAGCCGGTAGCCGTCGAACTTGGTCTCGACGATCCAGTCGCCGGCAGGCGGCACGGCGACCAGCGTCGCGAGCTGCGGCTCGAGCCTCGCGGGCAGCGGCGCGCGCACGGCGGCCGAGAGGTCGGGCGCATCCGCGGCGTCGGCGGCCGCGGCGACGGCGCCGCGCGCCTCGCGCTGTTCGAGGAGACCGAGCGGCTTGGCAACGACGCTGTCGGGCAGCGCGGTGATAACGTCGTACTCGGCCAGCGGCCGCGCCCACGCGTCCTTCTTCTTGAACAGCATCCAGGCGTCCTGCTTGTCGTCCGGCTTGGCGATGCGGACGAGCTCCCAGAGGCCGGCGAGCTTCTCGCCGCGGAGACGGAAGACGAGCTTGCCCTTCGCCATCCCTTCGCGCGGATCGCCCTCGGGCACCCACGTGCCGCGGTCCCAGACGATGACCGTACCGGCGCCGTACTGGCGCGGCGGAATCGTCCCCTCGAAGCTAGCGTAGTCGAGCGGATGGTCCTCGACATGGATCGCCATCTGCTTCTTCGACGGGTCGAACGACGGGCCCTTCGGCACCGCCCAGCTGACAAGAACGCCGTCGAGCTCGAGGCGAAAGTCGTAGTGCAGCCGGCTCGCCCAGTGCTTCTGGACGACGAACGAGAGCCCATCGTTCGCAGGCGCCGCCGCCGGTACGCCGGCGGGCTCCGACGTGATGTCGAAGTTGCGCTTCTGCTGATAGGTCGAGAGCGGTGTCTGCGCCATCGTCGCGCCCGCGTGCTTCGTTGCGGTCGCGCAAGGACACCGCGGCCCTGGGTGCAACCTGAAAGACCATCATAGCGATGCGGCCGCGCAGCCCTCGGGTCTGCCCGACGCGAGCGGGGCGGCTTTTCCTACAGCTGCCGACCGCGAGGCGGGCGATGATGATGCGTCCTTCCGCAAGGAGCATGACATGCGAACCAGCAGAATCATCGCCGCCGTCTCGGCGGGCTCGCTCTTCCTCGGCAGCGTCGCGGCGTTTGCGCAGGGGGCCGAGCGCAACCAGGAACTTCTCGATCAGCAGCAGCGCGACCGCCACGATGGCCACAAGGTCGCACCAGTGCCCAGCACGCACGGCGACCAGCGCTACGACCCGCGCTATTACCAGCGCTACGACAGCAAGGACCAGCGCTTCTACCCGGGCGACCGCGCGGGCGGCGACTGGCGCGGCCGTGGCGCCGGACCGAACCACGACTGGTATCGCGGCAGCCGGTTGCCGCGCGAGTACAACAGTCGCAACTACGTCGTCGACGACTGGCGCGCCCACCACCTGAGCGCGCCGCCGAGCGGCTACCACTGGGTGCAGTCGGGCGGCGACTACGTGCTGGCGGCGATCGCCACCGGGGTCATCGCGGCGATCCTGCTCAACCAGTAGCGACAACCGCGGTCATTCGACCTTCGCGAGGCACGCGAGCGGTCGCTTCATCGCGACGGCTCCGGGAGCGCACGGCCGTCGACGGCGGGCCTCGATTCGGCGTCGCCCATCGCCAGCGGCGGCCCTTTCCACGAAGAGGCATCATCACGACACAGGAGAACCCATCGTGATGCGCTCTTCCCTTCCCGGTGTCGCCTTGGCGGCGGCATCGCTCCTCGTCGCGCTTGGCGGCTGCGAGTTGTTCAAGACCAATGAGGCGGTCCTCG
>DASXIP010000535.1:0-5447 GCA_036497875.1 Caldimonas sp. | reverse complement strand
CAGAACGCTCGAGTTCATCTCGACGTCGAAGAAGCGGACCGCATTGCGCCCCGCGTTCTTGGCGCCGTACATCGCGATGTCCGCCTTCTTCAGCAACTCGTCGAAATCGCCTCCGTCATCGGGATACATCGCGATCCCCAGCGAACCCGAGGTCGGGACTTCGAATCCGTCGAGGAGGAACGGAGCGGACAGTTGCTCGAGCAGCTTCACGCCGATGTCCGCTACGTCACTGCTGTCGCGGACGTCGCCGAGCAGAATCAGGAACTCGTCGCCACCTTGACGGCAGACCGTGTCACTGCTGCGCAGGACCTTGGTCAGCCGCTCGCCGACCCCACGGAGTAACTCGTCGCCCCGCGTGTGGCCGAGCGAATCGTTGACGTCCTTGAAGTTGTCAAGGTCGAGAAACACCAACGCCGCCATTGTTTGCTGGCGCCGGGCGAGGGCAATCGCATGGCTGAACCGGTCACGGGCGAGTATCCGGTTGGGAAGGCCGGTCAGGGCGTCGTGAGTTGCCATGAATTCGATGTGCGCCTGCGAGCGGTGCACCCGTTCGTTCTCAGCCCGCAGGTTGGCAAGCGCAGCCCGCAGGTCACCGGCCATCAGCCAAGTGACAAATGCGGTCAGCGAGAGCGCGATCGCGACGTTGACCATGGCGTTCACGGTGTGCTTGGGCACCGCGTTCACGTGCCAGCCCTGCAGGTTGGCGACACCCACGAGCACCACGACCGCCAGGATCATGGCGAGCAAGGAAAGGAACAGCCGCCGCTTGCCCATCGTGCCTGCGAAGACCAGGATGGCTGGGTAGGCGAGCATCGCCGGATCGCGCAGGCCTGAGTTCGTCCAGACGAGCACGCTGATCGCGACGGTGACCGTGACGAGCAGCACCGCATTTGCGAGGTCGAAGCGATCTTTGCGCAGCGCCCACAGCGCACACACCAATGCAATCTGGGCCGGCACGTGGACGTTCAGGTTTGTCCAGTCGCCTGCCATTAGGTTGGTCGCGGCGCTGACCGCCAGTCCCATCATCGCGGCCACGATGACCTGCAATAGCCGGCGTGACTTGAAACGCGACGCCTTGAGATCAGCGGTCGCGTCGGTCTTGGGGAACAGGTTTTCCATTGAAGCCCATCGGGCGTGAAAGCGCCGGCCGCGATCGTACTAGCCGCGTTGGCGGACGCTGCTGTTGGCCGCGTTTCTTTGGCGGTACGCTCGTCTTACTTAATCAGCTCGGGAGCATGGTTGGACCAACCCCGCGGCACGCGAAGAGTGTTGCTCGTCGGCCTTGGGCCCCAAGCGGTCGACTCCTCGGATCCCGCGCTCCCGCCCGGCCTGGATGCGAAGGAGATCCGCGCGGGGATCGACCTCGGCATGCGACACCTGTTCTTGCCATCGCCGCACCCTAGTACCCGGAGCTCGGGCGGCGGACTCTGCGACATCTCTACTTGGCCGAAGCGCGACATTTCCAATTGGCTCCTACGGCACGAAGCGCGCCGGCTTGCTGCCGTTGGTCCACCTCTACCCGTCCTGCACCTTCAGCGGTGGTCTCCGTGCGCCGATATCGTCGGTACGAACCGGACCTCGACCTCGCCATGGCGCGTGCATTCCTTCCTCTTCTGGTGTTGCTCGGCCTGACTGCGGCCCACACCGTCGCCGCTGCGCCCGGATCGGCCCGCGGAGGCGACCGCGCGGTGACCAACACGTTCATGCTTGTCACCGCCGCACCGCCGGCCCGCCCGGCGCCGCGGTCGGCGCCGTCGAACGGCGTCGGCATCGGGCCTGGCCAGCCGGTGGTGAGCAATCCCTACCAGGTCCCGTTGCTGCAGAACGCCGGGCCGTTGCGGGGTGCGCGCTAGAGCCCCTGCTGACGGCACGCCGATGCTCGCGGCGCGGAACGAGGCGAGTCATCATCGGGCGTTCTTTCCGCAGAGAACGCCATGGCCACCTTACCCGGTCTGCCGCAGACCGACGAGCCCGAGCCCGATGCCTTGCCGGTCGAGCCCGACGACGGCACCACCATCCCCGGGCGTCCGGACGAGCCCGGACACGTGCCCGTCGAGCCGCCGCGGGCATAGCGCCCGCTTTCGGGGCGGCCGCGCCTCGACGGTGCACAATGCCCGGCGCGCCGGCTTCCGGCGCCGGAGATGATCGCCGATGGTTCGAGTCTGGGCTTTCGTTTTGGCGCTGTTCGCCGCCCTCGTGTTCGCGGCATGGGCGTCGGACTTCGTGACCATGCAGGGCGAGCGAACGGTCTACACCGCCGAGTGTGCAGACGGAAGCTGGGATGGCGATCATTGCAGCGGCCGGGTGAAGGCAGGGACGCGCTACCGCTATCGCGCACTGAAGCCGCACAACGAAGTGATCTTCTGGACCGTGGGTTCGAAAGAGCCCTCGGGCAAGTTCAACGACTGTCAGATCGAGGACGGCCGCAACTGGATCTGCAAGGCGTGCCCTGAAGCCTCGCGCTCGATCACGCTGCAGATGGCGCATGGCAAGCCGGTGCCGATCGCCGATGCGACTGGGGCGCCGAAACCGCTTCGATCCGTCTCGAAGTGGCGCTGGTTGCTGCTTCAGCGCGGTGTCACTGCGGGCCGGCCGGTGCCGCCGGCGACACTGCCAGTAACCGGCTGAGCAACAGCTCGCCGCGCGGGAAGTCGTCGCGCCTCGCAGCGGCCGCCGCTGCCGCTCAAGAGTGCGGTGCAGCCTTTATCACGCCGACCTCGGGATGCCGGCGGCGCGGCGCCAGCACACCGGTCGCGAGCGCGGTACCGAGAAAGATCACCGCACAACCGCCGACGACCGGCGCCGTCACCCGCTCGCCGAGGAAGATGCCGCCCCAGAGCACCGCGAAGAGCGGAATGAGGTAGGTCACCGCGACCGCGTTGGTCGGTCCGGCGTTGGCGATGAGACGGAAGTACAGGATGTAGGCGAAGCCGGTCGCGAAGATTGCAAGCAGGCCGGCGGCGAACCACGTGTGCGGCGACGGGGCGACGGCCGGCCACCAGACTAGCGCCGGAACGACGAGCAGGAGCGCAGCGGCGAGCTGGCTGCCGGCGGCGACCGCGAGTGGCGGCACCCCGCCGAGCCGGCGCTTGGCGAGGCTCGGCGCCACCGCGTACGACAGCGTCGCGAGCAGGCACGCCGCGATCGCCCAGGTCGAGCCTCCGGGTTTGAAGTCGGCCTTGTCCCAGCCGATCCAGAGCACGCCGGCGAAGCCGATCGCGAGGCCGACGGTGCGCAGCGGCGTCATCCGATCGCCGAGCCAGCGCCAAGCGACGACAGCGGCAAAGAGCGGCGTCGCCGAGTTGAGGATCGCCGAGAGGCCGGCCGTGATCGAGAGCGCCGCGTACGCGAAGCAGAGGAACGGCAGCGCCGAGTTCAGGAAACCGACGATGGCGATCGCCCGCCAGTGCGCGCGCAGCACGCCGAGATTGCCGCGCGCCGCGAGCATCGGGACGAGCAGAAGGGTCGCGCCGGCGACGCGAACGAAGACGAGCGCGACCGGCCCGAACGCCGGCGCAGCAATCCGCATGAAGAGGAACGCTGCGCCCCAGAGCGCGGCAAGGACGACGAGCTCGACGACGTCGCGCGGCCTCAAGGCAGCTCCAGCTGCAGGCCGCCGCGTTCGCGGGCGACCCGCTCGGCCTCGATCCGCAGCAGCGAAGCCTTGCGGTCGAGGCCACCGGCGTAGCCGGTCAGCGCACCCGAGCTGCCCACGACGCGGTGGCACGGCACGATGATCGAGACCGGATTGCGGCCGACCGCGGCGCCGACGGCGCGGCTCGCCGACGGCACGCCGAGTTCGCGCGCGATCTCGCCGTAGCTCGATGTCGCCCCCGGTGCGATGCGCAGCAGCGCCCGCCAGACAGCGCACTGGAATTCGGTCCCTTGGAGGTCGAGCGGGACATCGAAGTCGGCGCTCTCGCCGGCGAAATAGTCGCGCAACTGCGCTGCCGTCGATGCCAGAAGAGGATCGTCGTCGCGCTCGGGCGCGTCGATGTCGGCCGGGTGATGCTTCTGCCGCTCGAACCAGACGCCGGCGAGGCCGCGCCTGGTCCGCGCGAGCAGCATCGTGCCGAGCGGCGATGCGATGCGACATTGCACGACGACGGATTGCAGCAGGATCGGTTCACTCACGATGGTCATGGCAGGACTCCCAGGGAATTCCAGAGACGAAGAAGCGCGTAGCTGCGCCAGGGCCGCCAGCGCTCGGCATGGGCAAGAACGTCGCGCGCCGATGCGGTGCCGAACAAGGCGCGCATCGCCTTCGCGGCAGCGACGTCACCCGGCGGGAAGGCGTCGGGCCAGCCGAGGCCGCGCATCGCAACGTAGTGCGCCGTCCACGGACCGATGCCGGCCAGCTCGCACAGCCGTTCGACGAGTGCCTCGGCGGCTGCGCCCGGAGCTAGCAGCGGGGCGAATGTCGCCCATTGGGCGGCGAGCGATTGGATCGCCGTCGCGCGGCTCCTGATGATGCCGAGCTCGGCGATGCGCGCGATCGGCGCCGACGCGAGCTCGGCCGGGGCGGGGAAGGCACGCGTGACGTCAGGCCACGGTGTCGCGACGGCGGCGCCGAAGCGATCGACGAGACGGCGTGCAAGCGTTCGCGCCGCGGCGACCGTCACCTGCTGGCCGAGGACGGCGCGCACCGCCAGCTCGAAAGGATCGACGCTGCCCGGCAGACGCAGCCCCGGCTCGCCGGGCAGGTCGACGAGCGCTTCGGCGATCGTTGCCGGCGCCGCGTCGAGGTCGAGCCAGCGCCGCGCCGTGGCGATGACGGCGCCGCTCGCCGCGCCAAGCGAGGGTGCGAACGAGAGCTGCACGCGTGCCGCATCGTTCGCGAAGCGTGCCTCGAGCCAACCCGGAGCTGCCGCGAGGACGCCGGCGCCGACGGAGCGGCGGATCGTCCGCCCGAGCACGACCTCGACGCCGGGGATCGCGCGATCGGCAACGAAGGCGAGCAGCGCGTCAACATCGAGCGGAGCGCGGTAGGCGAGGTTCACCGTGATCGCTTCGGCCGCGGCGAGCGCCGTCGCCGATGTGCGCCCGCGCGCCCGCTGGGGCGTGCTGTCGTCGGCATGCGGCGCGGCGCGGCGCAGCCGCGTCGGGTTCATCCGGTAGCCGCCGAGGAACGCGGCGTTGAAGCGACGCAGACTCCGGAATCCGCTCGTCAACGCGACCTGCGCGATCGGCATCCGGGTGTCGGTGAGGAGTTGCTTGGCGAGCAGCAGGCGGCGCGTCTGCAGGTATTGCAGCGGCGTCACGCCGTGCTCGGCGAAGAAGATCCGCCGCAGATGGCGGTCGCTGACGCCTAGCTTCGCGGCGAGCTGGGCGACGCTCGGCGCCTCGCCATGCACCGCGATGTCGTCGAGGGCGCTCGCTGCCTGGCGGGCGAGCGTCCGCGAAGCGTCCATCACCGTCCACGGCAATCCCGGTCCGGGCGCGATCTC
>DASXIP010000534.1:0-4997 GCA_036497875.1 Caldimonas sp. | reverse complement strand
ACGTGAGCTGGGTTTAAAACGTCGTGAGACAGTTTGGTCCCTATCTTCCGTGGGCGCTGCAAGATTGAGAGAGCCTGCTCCTAGTACGAGAGGACCGGAGTGGACGCACCTCTGGTGTATCGGTTGTCACGCCAGTGGCATCGCCGAGTAGCTATGTGCGGAAGAGATAACCGCTGAAAGCATCTAAGCGGGAAACTCGTCTCAAGATGAGTCTTGCCGGGGCCTCGAGCCCCCTGAAGAGTCGTCCTAGACCAGGACGTTGATAGGCTGGGTGTGGAAGCCGGGTAACCGGTTGAGCTAACCAGTACTAATTGCTCGTGCGGCTTGACCCTATAACTTTGACGGCGCGATGCCGTCAGGGCGAGTCAAGCGCGATTGAACCGTTCTTCGTAACGAAGGCGCGATCGAGAATCTGATTGCCGCAGCCGCGGCCGACTCTGCGAATTGGCCCAGCTGCCGGAGTGCAGCGGGCGACGGTTATGCCTGACGACCATAGCGAGGTGGTCCCACTCCTTCCCATCCCGAACAGGACAGTGAAACGCCTCTGCGCCGATGATATTGCGGGTTCCCGTGTGAAAGTAGGACATCGTCAGGCTACTATTCCTGAAAGGCCTCCGTCCCCGTGACGGAGGCCTTTTTTTTTGGCCGCCGGAACATGCTCGCGCGTATCCAGCAATCGATCGTGCTCGCTCTCGTTTGCTGCGCGATCGCTGCATTTGCGATCGCAACGCGCGTCGATCGCGCATGGCTAGGCTTCGCGTTCGTCGCGCTCGTGACGGGCGGCTACGGAAGCGTGCTGGCGGCCGAGTTCTGGCTGCTCCGCCGCTCGTACGCCCGCGATGACCCCGAGCGTCCGCGGCCCGGCCAACTGCTGCGCGCGTGGGCGGTGGAGGTGCTCGTCGCGCCGCGTGTCTTCCTCTGGCGACAGCCGTTTCGCAGCGCCCACGAGCCCGATCATCTGCCCGCGAACGCGCGGGGCCGGATCGGCGTTGTCCTCGTCCACGGTTTCTTCTGCAATCGCGGTCTGTGGAACCCATGGTTGCGGCGGATGCGCGCGTCCGGGATCCCGTTCGTGGCGGTCAACCTCGAGCCCGTCTTCGGTTCGATCGAGGGCTACCGCGACGCGATCGGCGCGGCGGTGGCCGCCCTGGAGCGCGCAACCGAGCGATCACCGGTTGTCGTAGCCCACAGCATGGGCGGCCTCGCCGTGCGAGCCTGGCTCGGCGCGCGCGCCGATGCGCGGGTTCACCGTCTCGTGACGATCGCGACGCCGCACGGAGGCACTCGCCTCGCGGGGCCCGCGCGCGGCCGCAACGTCGCCCAGATGCGGCACGGCAGCGCCTGGCTAAGCGAACTCGCACGACGCGATGCGACGCCCTCGCGCACGCAGGTCGTGTGCTTCTGGAGCCACTGCGACAACATCGTCTATCCGACCCGCAGCGCCACGCTGCCGGGCGCGGACAACCGTCACCTCGAAGGGACGCCGCACGTCGCGATGGTGTATCACCCGGCGGTGATCGACGAGGTGCTGCGTGCGACCGGCGTTGGCGCCGGGCCTGATCCCACCTAGCGGATATCGACGCTCGTCAGCAGCTCGAGCGCGGCGCCACCAGAGAGATTGAGGAACTCGGCGATCTCGGCGACATCGTCCGGTACCGCAGCGTTGTCCCAGCCGTGCGCGACGTGGCGCGCCAGGCGCGAGGCAAGCGCGACCGTTCGGGCGCCCGGGCTGCCGCCAGGGGCATCCTGAGGCTTGTCTGCGAGAAGCGCCGGCAGTCGCCAAGCGACGGCGAGCGCATGCTGGAGGTCGCCGAGCGCGACGTTCAGGACGCTCTTCTGCACCGCGTTCGAGCGCAGTGCCGGATCGGCGTCCTGCAGCGCGCGCATGCGCAGCGCAAGGCTCGGCGCATGGCACCACACCAGCAGCTCCGCGAACTCGTGCAGCAGCGCCGCAGCGTGGATCGACGCCGCGTGGGGATCGGCGCGATGGATCGCGAAGGCGAGCGCGAAACGCGCGCCGCGATGGGCGCACTGGAGCACGCGCTGCGCACCGGCGAGCGCGGCAGGCGACCATGCAAGACGGTCCTCGATCGCCTCCGGCGTGGCGAAGGTGCTGAAAAACGGCGGGATGCCCATCATCACCAGCGCCGAGATCACGGTCTCGGCACCGGTCACGACCGTGCGGCCGCGATGCTCGCCGACATGAACGAGGACTTTCAACGTCATCAGCGGATCGCCGCCGATCATCTCGCCGATGCTGTTCGCGTCGGTGCGGTCCTCGTTGGCGCGCAGGGCGTCGAGGGCACCGATCGTCTCGCGCAGCACCGGGATCTCGGCCCGGCGAAAGTGGCTCGTCCACGCCGCGAGATCGCGCAGCGGCCGGATCAAACCCTCGTGCTTCGGCGTCGAGCTCGTCATCGCACCTCCGGACGCGCTGCTCCTGACCCGATATCGGCAGCTCCGCGCTGCGGTTGAGCGCGCCGCCCGGCCGCGCGGCGCGATGTCACAGCACCAGCACCCTGCCTTCGTCGGCCGGGACGCGGCCGTCGAGGAGACTGCCGTAGGTATGCGCGACGGCGTCGCGCCCCGCGCCTGCGACGACGCGCAGCCACGGTCGCTCCTCGTCGCCGACGCGGGCGATGAAAGCCGTCCACGCCACGCCGAGACGCTCCTGCAGGCCGCCGGCGCCCCACTCGGCGACGCGCTTCTTGATCTGGGCCGGCGCGAAGAAAAGGACCGGGCGCGGCCCCGGCAGTCCCTTGCCGCCGCCGAGCGCCTCCCAGTGCGTGCCGCCCACCGAGCAGCTGTAAGCGAGCGCATCGCCCCAGCGTTCATGGATCGCCGCGCGCAGCGACGCATCGCCGCTCATGTCGACGTAGACGGCGCGCGCCGTGGTCGGCAGCGTCGAAAGCTCGTCGTAGCGGACCACCCGGTCGTAGCAACCGAGTCCTCGCGTGAACGCGACGTTCGCCGACGATGTCAGCCCGACACTCGCTGGCGCATCCCGCGAGCCGCGCCGACGTTCGAGACAAAACGCAAGACCATAGGCTGTCTTGCTCGACGCGCTCGAGACGAGCACCGTGTCCGCGCCGAAGAACACGTTGTCGGCGAGGAAATCGTCGATCAGGAACGAGGTGATGAAGAGTGGCCGCAGCAGCGCAATCAACGCCTCATGCTCGACGCGATACGCCGGATCGCTGCTGCAGCGCAGGTAGCGGTTGTAGACCTCGGGCAGGTCCTTGCGGTGAAGAGCGCCGTCGACGAAGCCCTCGCTGACGACGCGCACCGGCTCGACGACCGCCTCGTCGGCCATCGGCCAATAGCCATAGAAGCGCTCGCCGACATCGACACCGTCGACCAGCGACTCGCTCACGGTCGCGAAGCCCCAGACCGGGATGCAGCCGGTGCCGGGATCGCCGGTCGGAAAGAAGTTCCAGTACTGCATCGCCTCGCCGAACGCTCCGTACGTGACGTTGTTCGACGTCAGTGCGAACGGGCCGATGCCGACGCGCGCCTGGCCTCGCGCAAGCGGCTGCGGGGAAGCCTCGCGCCACGCCGTTCGCCGCAAGTCGCTGCGGCCGACGGTGAACATCGTCGTCGTCATCGGGTCGCACTCGTCATAGGATGATCGCCATCTTGCTCCCGAACACCGGGCCTCCCATGGTGACATTCCCCGGCGGCTTGCGATTGCCTTCGCTCGGTCTGGGCACTTGGCGGATGGGCGAATCGGCGGCGCAGCGCAAACGCGAGGTCGGCGCCGTGCGCGCCGCCATCGACATGGGCTGGCGCGTCATCGACACCGCCGAGATGTACGGCGACGGCGGCGCCGAGGAGATCGTCGGAGATGCCATCGCAGGCGCGCTGCGCGCCGGCGCCGTCGAGCGCGAGGAGCTGTTCGTCGTCAGCAAGGTGACTCCGTACAACGCGAGCGCGAGCGGCGCGGTCGCCGCGTGCGAGCGCAGCCTGTCGCGCCTGCGGCTCGATCATCTCGACGGCTACCTATTGCACTGGCGCGGCGCGGTCCCGCTTGGAGAGACGGTCGAGGCGTTCGAGGGCCTGCGTGCCCGCGGCCGGGTCCGACACTGGGGCGTCAGCAACTTCGATGTCGCAGACATGGAGGAGCTGGTGCGCGTGCCGGGCGGCGAGCGGTGTGCGACCAACCAAATCTACTACTCGCTGAGCACCCGCGGCGCCGCGTTCGACCTCGTGCCTTGGCTGGGAACGCGCGGCATCACGACGATGGCGTATTCGCCGATCGACCAGGGCGCGCTGGCGCGGAGCGCTGCGCTCGGCGTGATCGCGAAGCGGCGCGGCGTCAGCGCGGCACAGCTGGCGCTCGCCTGGTTGATCGCGCAGCGTGGCGTGATGGCGATCCCGAAGGCGGCGAGCGAGGCGCATCTGGGCGACAACTTCGCTGCCGGCGCGCTCACCCTCGACGCCGACGAGCAGACGGCGCTCGACCGCGCGTTTCCGCCGCCGAAGCGGAAGACACCGCTCTCGATGATCTGAACGCGCAAGCCGCGCTGCTAGGCAAAGCCCGGGGCTATTGGCCAACGTAGCGGCGGGACGCGCTACTGGAACGCGACCTCGGCGAAGCTGCGGAGCTTCCGACTGTGCAGTTGGTCGACGCCGGCCTGGCGCAGCAACTCGATCGCGCGCACGCCGATCCGCAGGTGCTGGTCGACGCGCTCGCGGTAGAAGTGGTTCGCCATCCCCGGCAACTTGATCTCGCCGTGCAGCGGCTTGTCGCTGACGCAGAGGAGGGTGCCGTAGGGAACGCGGAAGCGAAAGCCGTTGGCGGCAATCGTCGCGCTCTCCATGTCGAGCGCGATCGCCCGGCTCTGGCTGAAGCGGCGCTCGGGCGTGCTGAGCGCGTTGCGCGACGGCAGCAGCTCCCAGTTGCGGTTGTCGGTGCTCGCGACCGTGCCGGTGCGCATGATGCGCTTCAGCTCGTAGCCCTTCAGCTGCGTCACCTCGGCGACCGCTTCCTCGAGCGC
>DASXIP010000533.1:0-2263 GCA_036497875.1 Caldimonas sp. | reverse complement strand
TCGACCCCGCCGCTCGTCACTCGTGCAGTCGCGCGCCTGCGCCAGCGCCACCCCGCATCGATCGTCGACGGATCGGACGGACACTTCCCTCTCGAGCAGTCGGCCGAGCGCGCGGAGGCGATCCGGTCTCGCGCAATCGATCTACTGTTCGTCGGCATGGGAACGCCTCGGCAGGAGCGCTACATCGAAGCGAACTGGGATCAGCTCGGCGTGGGCGTGGCGATGCGAGTCGGCGGCAGCCTCGACGTTCTCGCCGGCGCGCGTCTCCGGGCGCGGCCGTGGATGGGCCGCGCCGGCTTGGAATGGCTGGCTCGGATGGCGCAGGAACCGTGGCGTCTGACGCCGCGCTATCTCGTCACCAACACGATGTTCTGTCTGCTGGTCGGCCGTGCGCTCCTGATGCACGCGAAGCGCTGGCTCCTCGAGCGCTGACGTGCGACCGATCCGCATCTCCACCATCATCGGCACGCGGCCCGAGGCGATCAAGCTCGCCCCGGTGATCATGGCGGCACGCGCGCGGCCCGACGAGTTCGAGGTCCGCATCGTCCGCACCGGACAGCACCGCGAGCTCGTCGACGAGCTGCTGATGGAATTCGATCTGGCGGCCGACGTCGACCTCGAGGTGATGCGGCCGGACCAGGACCTGGCCCACGTGCTGTCCGCGAGCGTGCGTGGCCTTTCCGACCTGATGGCACGCGATCGTCCCGACTGGGTGATCGTCCAAGGCGACACGACGACGACCTTGGCCGGCGCGCTGGCCGCGTTCTACAACCAGGCGCGCGTCGGCCACGTCGAAGCCGGGCTCAGGACCGGCAATCGGTGCAGTCCGTTTCCGGAGGAGGCGAACCGACTGCTGACGACGCATCTCGCCGATCTCCATTTCGCGCCGACCGAGGGCGCGCGGCGCAACCTGCTGCGCGAAGGCGTCGATCCGCGGGCCATCGTGCTGACCGGCAACACGGTGGTCGACGCGCTGCTGCGAACGCGCGCGCTGGCCTCCTCCGCTCGGAAAGCTTTCCCCCCTGCAGCGCCCTCGCCCGCCTATTTCCTCGTCACTGCGCACCGCCGCGAGAACCACGGCGACGCGCTGTTTCGGATCTGCGCTGCGGTCCGCGAGCTCCTCGAGCGCCACCCCGCGACGCGGGCCTGGATCCCGATGCATCCGAGCCCGAGGGTGCGCGAAGTGCTGAGCGACGAGCTGGGCGGGCATGGTCGCGCGCTCCTCACCGAGCCGCTCGGCTACGCGGCGTTCGTGCATGCGCTCGAGGGCGCGACGCTGGTCCTCACCGATTCCGGCGGGGTGCAGGAAGAGTGTGCCGCGCTCGGCAAGCCGGTGCTCGTCTTGCGCGAGCGCACCGAGCGACCCGAGGCGATCGAAGCAGGCGTTGCGAGGGTCGTCGGCACGAAGACGCAGGCGATCGTCGAAGCGGCGTCGCGCCTGCTCGAAGACCCGCCGAGCCGCGAAGCGATGGCGCGCGCCAGCGGCGCATTCGGCGACGGTCACGCTGCGGAGCGGATCCTCACCGCCTTGTCGAGCGCGCAGCGGCTTGCGTGAGGTCCGCCGACAGCGCGGTGTCGCAGGGCATCGCCATCGAACGAAGAGAGTCCTCATGTCGCTGGACGCGCGCGCCGCGTCGCGCTTGCGAGGCGATCAAGAGACCGACGGAAGGGCCAAGGAGATCATCAAGGCCACAAGCCCGGCTTTGGCCACCGGACCCCCTGGTCAGGCGCTCTCGTACAGCCGCGTCAGCACGAACTCGCGATGGCCGAGCGCCTCGGCCGCGCTCAGCCGGCCATTCGCCGTGCGCAGCATGCACTCGAGCAACTGGTCACCGGCCTGGTCGAGGTTGATCTCGCGCTGCAGCAGCCCCGAGGTGTCGACGTCGACGTGCTCGCCCATCAACCGGACCGTGCGCGGGTTGGCGCAGATCTTGATCACCGGCAGGATCGGATTGCCGATCACGTTGCCCTGCCCCGTCGGGAAGAAATGGACCGCATAGCCCGACGCGGCGCAAAGCGTCACCATCTCGGCGGCGGCGCTCGACGAGTCCATGAACCACAGCCCGGGATGGGTCGGCATCTCGGCCTTGTCGAGGACGCCATCGACGGTGCAGGTCTTGCCGATCTTCTGGATGTTGCCGAGCGCCTTCTCCTCGATCGTCGTCAGGCCGCCGGCGATGTTGCCCTTGGTCGGCTGCGAGTCCGAGAGATCGCTCGTCTTGTGCCGGTTGATGACGCCCTGGTAGCGGTCGAACATGAACAT
>DASXIP010000532.1:0-3152 GCA_036497875.1 Caldimonas sp. | reverse complement strand
GGCGCCGGCGCGTTGGCGCCAGCATCGCCGCCGCGCGGCACGGTATCCTCTAGCCGGTCGACCGGCACCGGACCCGCCGCCTTGACGGTCTGCTCCCACGCGGCGCCCGAGCGGCGCAGGCGCAGCGACATCCCCGCCCGCGCCAACCGTCGATCAGCACTGTCCCAGTAGTGCGATTCGATCGCCTCCGTCTGCGCGCCGCGCGCACGCAGCGTCGCCTCGACCGCGGCGGCGGCTTCCTCGGAGAGTCCGAACTTGAGCTCGATCTCGTGCATTGCGCGATTGTTCGAATGGACCGATGCTCTTCGCCCGCGGAAAGCGGGTCCCTGAGTCTAGGACCGCCGGCAGCCCGGCAGCCGCCAGCACCGGCTTGGCGAGAGTCCCGATGGCGCCGCTTCTGGCGGCCGGCCAGAATTCCTCGATCAGAACCACACAGGAGACAAGCATGGCGATGACGCGACGCGAGTGGATCGGCAAGGTGGCGGCGGCGAGCGCGCTGCCGATGGCCGCTGGCGCCTGGGCGCAGGCAGGAACGCTGAAGATCTCGCACCAGTTCCCCGGCGGGACGATCAACGAAGGCGACTTTCGCGACCGCCTATGCCGGCGCTTCGCGGCCGAGATCGAGAAGCGCAGCGACGGCGCGCTGAAAGCGGCGGTCTACCCCGGCTCCTCGCTGATGAAGACGAACGCCCAGTTCGCCGCGATGCGGAAAGGCGCGCTCGACATCAGCCTGTACCCGCTGTCGTACGCGGGCGGCGAGGTCCCCGAGACCAACATCGGGCTGATGCCGGCGCTCGTGCCGAGTTACGAGGTCGGCGCGGCGTGGAAGACGAGCGAGGTCGGCAAGATGCTCGCGAAGACGCTCGACGAGAAAGGCATCGTCGTCCTCAGCTGGATCTGGCAGGCCGGCGGCGTCGCCAGCCGCGCGACGCCGCTGGTGCAGCCCGACGATGCGAAGGGACTCAAGGTGCGCGGCGGCAGCCGCGAGATGGACATGATGCTGAAGGCGGCAGGCGCCTCGGTGATCACGCTGCCGTCGAACGAGATCTACGCGGCGATGCAGACCGGCGCAATGGACGCCGCGATGACGTCGTCGACGAGCTTCATCTCGTTCAAGCTCGAGGAGATCGCCAAGCACCTGACGAGCGGCCGCAACAAGGCGTACTGGTTCATGTTCGAGCCGCTCCTGATGTCGAAGGACATCTTCGCCAAGCTGCCGAAGGCGCAGCAGGACATCATCATGACGGTCGGCGCCGAACAGGAGAAGTTCGCGACCGACGCGGCGCGCGCCGACGACAAGATCGCCGCCGACGTCTATGCGAAGGCCGGTGCCAAGGTGTATGACCTCGATGAGGCGACCGTGCGCAAGTGGCAGGCGATCGCGCGCGACACGGCCTGGAAGGACTACGGCGCACGCGGCGAGACGGAGGCAGCGCTGCTGAAGGCGGCGCAGAAACTGCTCGCGTGAGCGAGGGTTCGCGGGCGCCACCGCCGCACGCCGCCGCCGACGCGGCCCTGCTGGCGGCCGCCGGCGACGACGCGGGCGGCGACCCGCACATCGACCCGGCGACGCCGCGGGTACTGCTGCCCCTCGCCCGAGCCCTGGCGCTCGCCAACCGGGCGATGGTCGCGATCGGCATGCTGGCGCTGCTCGCGGCGTCGCTCGTCCTCACCTCGAGCGTCGTCACGCGCTACCTGTTCAAGGCGTCGACCGACTGGCAGGACGAGACCGCGGTCTTTCTCCTCGTCGGCGCGACGTTCCTGTGCGGCGCGTTCGTGCAGTCGATCCGCGGTCATGTCGGAATCGAAGCGGTCGTCACGTTGCTCTCGAAGCGCGTCGACGCGGGCCGGCGCGTTGCCGTCGATGCCCTCTGCCTCGCGTTCTGCGCCTTCTTCGCCTGGAAGTCGTGGACGCTGCTCCACGAAGCCTGGGTCGACCAGCAGACGACGTCGTCGTCGTGGGCGCCGCCGCTCTGGATCCCGTATTCGCTGATGACAGTGGGGATGGCGCTGCTGACGCTGCAGTTGCTCGTCCACCTCGTCGCCAGCGTCCACCGCGCGGCCTCGATCGGCAAAGGCAGCTGATGTCGATGCTCGCCCTCGGGCTGACGTTCGGCGCGGTCACGCTGCTCTTCATGCTCTCGGGCGCGCCGATCGCCTTCGCGCTTGGCGCCGTCGCGGTCGTCTTCATGGCGTTCTTCATGCCCGCGGCGTCGCTCGACACGATCACGCAGAACGTCTACGAGGAGATGGCGAGCATCACCCTGCTCTCGATCCCGCTCTTCATCTTGAAGGGCGCGGCGATCGGCCGCTCGCGCGCCGGCCAGGACCTCTACGCGGCGCTGCACGCGTGGATGAGCCGCGTCCCGGGCGGGCTCGGCATCGCCAACGTGTTCGCGTGTGCCTTGTTCGCGGCGATGGCGGGGTCGAGCCCGGCGACATGCTCGGCGATCGGCTCGGCCGGCATCCCCGAGATGAGGAAGCGCGGCTACTCGCCGGGCTTCGCCGCCGGCATCATCGCCGCCGGCGGCACGCTCGGCATCCTGCTGCCGCCCTCGATCACGATGATCCTGTATGCGGTCGCCGCCGAGCAGTCGCTCGGCAGGCTGTTTCTCGCCGGCATCGGCCCCGCGCTGCTGCTGGTCGCGTTCTTCGCCGGCTACGCCGTGCTGCGCTACCGGCGCGAGCACCGCGCCGCAACCCTCGCCCACGCCAGCCACGGCACCACCTCGGCGCTCCTCGACGTCGACCACTACACGCTGCGGCAAAAGGTCGAGATGCTGCCGCGCGTGCTGCCGTTCGTGATCCTGCTGATCGGCGTCATGATTGCGCTCTACGGCGGCTTCGCGACGCCGTCGGAGACGGCCGGCCTCGGCGCCCTCCTCGCGCTCGCGCTGATCGCGATCGTCTACGGCGTCTGGCGCGTCCGCGACGTCGCCCCGATCCTGTCGGCGACGCTCAAGGAGTCGACGATGCTGATGTTCATCATCGGCATGTCGCTGCTGTTCTCGTACGTGATGAGCTATCTCCACATCAGCCAGTCGATGGCGCAGTGGATCGTCGCCCTCCATCTCTCGAAGTGGCTGCTGCTGACGGCGATCCTGCTGCTCGTCGTCGTTCTCGGCTTCTTCCTGCCGCCGGTGAGCATCATC
>DASXIP010000531.1:0-3433 GCA_036497875.1 Caldimonas sp. | reverse complement strand
AACGAGCGGATGAAGACCTTGTCGTTCGCCGCATGCGTGCCCATGCGGATGCGGTCGCCGAGAACGGCGCCGCCGCTGACCGGGCTCGACGGATCGATCGCGACGACGGCGATCGAACAGCCCTCGCCGAGCCAGGCGCCGAGTAGCGCGTCGACCAGCGTCGACTTGCCGCTGCCGGGGACTCCCGTGATGCCGACGACCCACGCCCGCCCGCCGCGCTCGCCGAGCCGCGCCGCGACGTCGCGGGCGCCCGGCGCGTCGTCGTCGATCAGCGTCAACAGGCGGCCGAGCGCGCCACGGTCGCCGGCGGCAGCGCGCTCGGCAAGCTCGGTCACCGACGACGGCGAAGCGATTGGCATGGCTCTCGCCGTCACACGATGACGAGCGGCAGGCCGAAGCCGAGGTCGCGGCGCAGGCGCGAGCAGATCTCCTCGTTGCTCAGGCCGGCGCGGGCGGCATCGACGACGGCGGCGAAGACGTTGCCGTCGCTGCTCTCGGCGGTACGGGTGAGATCGTCGAGCGCCGCGGCGACCGCCGCCGGCGAGCGCGCCGCCTTGGCGGCGACGAAGGCGTCGTGGTGGCGCTGCATCGCCTCGCGATCAGGCCGTTCGACCGGCGGGCGGTTCGCCGCGTCGTCGTCGGCACGGTACTTGTTGACGCCGACGACCACCTGCTCGCCCGACTCGACGCGTTGCTGGAAGCGCATCGCCGAGGCGCCGATCATGCGCTGCACCAGGCCCGACTCGACCGCCTTGTACATGCCGCCGGCGTCGTCGACGGTTTTCATGATCGCGAGGATCTTGTCCTCCATCGCATCGGTGAGCGACTCGACGTAGAACGAGCCGCCGAGCGGATCGATGACGTCGGTGAGGTGCGCCTCCTCGCGCAGGATGTTCTGCGTCGCGATCGCGATCCGCGCGCCGGTCTCGCCCGGCGTCGCGTAGGCCTCATCGTAGGCATCGGTGTGGAGCGACTGCAGGCCGCCGAAGATGCCGGCCATCGCCTGCGCGGTGACGCGGGCGATGTTGTTGAGCGGCTGCTGGCGCGTCAGGTCGACTCCCGACGTCTGGGCGTGGAACTTGAAACGCCACGACTTCTCGTCCTTCGCGCCGAGCCGCTCGCGCGCGAGGCGCGCCCAGATCCGCCGGCCGGCGCGGAACTTGGCGATCTCCTCGAAGAACGACAGCGAGATGTCGAAGAAGAAGGTGAAGCGCGGCAGGAACTCGTCGGGGTCCAGGCCGCGGGCGATGCAGTCCTCGGCGTTCTGCACCGCGGTCGAGAGCGTGAACGCCATCGCCTCGGCGGGGGTCGCGCCGGCCTGCTGCATGTGCTGGCCGACCACCGACATCGGATTCCAGCGCGGCACGTGGCTGCGGCACCAGGCGATGTGGTCCATTAGCACGCGCCGCGCGCCAGGCAATGCGAGCCGGTAGAACATGTGGTTGGCGACGTAGTGCGAGAGGTAGTCGCTCTGGTTCGAGGTGCCGCTGATCGTCTTCCAGTCGATGCCGCGCCGCTCGGCGGCGACCAGCATGAAGGCGAGCAGCGTGAAGGGCGACGGGTCGTTCATCGCGCACGAGACCGCGCCGAGGTCGACGCCGTCGAGGCAGCGCGCCATGTGATCGGCGTTGTCGACCACGGTGCCGCAGGTGCCGAGCAGCTCGATGTCGACCGAGTCCATGTCGAGGCCGCGGTAGACCGAGTTGCACGGGATCAGCGAGACCGCGGTCGCGCCGCGCGCGAGCAGGCCCAGAAGGCGGGCGTTGTAGTCGTCCGGCGTGCCGAGGCCGACGAGCTGGCGCTGCGTCCACGTCCGCCCGCGGTGCATGGTCGCGTAGATGCCGCGTGTGAAGTCGGGCTGGCCGGGATAGCCGAGCGCTTCGTCGCCGCCGGGCGCGCGGTCGGCGGCGGTGTAGAGCGGCGCAATCGCGATCCCCGAGACGTTGGCGACCTCGCGGCCGGCGCCGACGCCGTCGCGGTACTCGCGCTGCCAGCGCGCTTGCGCCGATGCGTCATCGGCGAGGAGGTGGCCTTCGCTTGGCTTGTTCACGTCGCCTTCTCCGTGCCGGCTCGCGCCTGCCGCGTCTCCTGGGCGTAGGCGCGGATGCGGGTCGTGATCTCGTCCATCGTGCTGCCGGGATGGAAGACCTCGCGCACGCCGCTCGCGAGCAGAGCCCGCTCCTCGCGGTCGGGGACGATGCCGCCGACGACGACGCGCAGGTCGCCCAGACCGGCGTCGGCGAGCGCCGTCATCAGCTTGGGCACGATCAGGTGGTCGGTTGCGAGCGACGAGATGCCGATCACGTCGACGTCCTCCTCGAGCGCGAGCTTGACGACCGCGGCGATGCTTTGCCAGGGCGGCGTGTAGATCACCTCCATGCCGGCGTCGCGGCACGCGGCGGCGACGATGCGGCTGCCGCGGTCGTGGCCGTCGAGGCCGATCTTGGTGACCAGGACGCGCGGTCGGAACGTCTTGTCGTCGCTCATGCGTGCTCCTTCTTCGCGCCTGCGGCGAGGCTCGACTTCAAGACGCCGACGAAGCGGCGCGCGATCCGCTCGGGTGTCGCGCCGCCGCCGGCGCGGTACCAGGTCTGGCTCCAGTTGAGCGCACCGACCAGCAGCAGGCGCAGCATCGTCCGGTCGGTCGGTCGCGCCAGCGGCAGCGCGCCGACGAGGCGTGCAAATCGCTTCTCGTACGAATCGCGCAGGGCGATCAGCTCGCTTTCGGCGGCCGGCGCGTCGCTCGGACGGACGCGGATGACGACCTGCGAATAGTCGGTCTGGTCGAGCAGCGACACCAGGTGCGCGACGCATGCCGCCTCGAGGCGTTGCCAGGGGTCTTCGATCGGCGCGATCGCGGCGTCGACGGCGGCGCCGATGCGCTCGACGCCCTCGCGGTAGACCGCCGCGAGCAGCGCCTCCTTGGTCGCGAAGTGGCAGTAGAGCGATCCGGGCAGCATGCCGACCGGGGCGACGATCTCGCGTACCGAAGCGGCTGCGAAGCCACGCTGCGCGAACGCGTGCGCGGCCTCATCGAGCAGGCGCGGCAGCCGGCTCGAGACCCGCTTCGCCGAAGCGCCAGGACGCGGGCGCCCGGCGACGACGGCACGGGAAGCGGGTCTCATCTCGCCCATTAGACAGACAAACACTTGTTTGGTCAAGGCAGGATGCGCCGGCCGCAGCCGATGCGCTCGGGTGGCGCCGCATCGGCCGACCGTCAGGCGTTGCTGATGCCCGACGCAACGTGGCCCGACGGCACGTGCACCGACGCGTTCTCGATGTGTCCGGTCTGGTCGTCGAAGAAGAAGTCGGGCTCGAACTCACGCAGGAACTCGCCCTTCTGCAGGCCGCCGAGGAACATCGCCTCGTCGATCTCGACCTTCCATTCCATCAACGTGCGGATCGCGCGTTCGTGCGCCGGCGCGCTGCGCGC
>DASXIP010000530.1:0-9230 GCA_036497875.1 Caldimonas sp. | reverse complement strand
GGCACGATGTGCCACGACATGCAGTGGTAGCTGAAATCGGCGAGCGGGTGGCCGAGCGTCGACAGCTCCCAGTCGAGGACGGCGACGATCCGCGGCTCTGCCGCGGCGAAGACAAGGTTGTCGAGCCGGTAGTCGCCGTGCACGATGCTGACCTGCGAATCGTCGCGCGCGCTCGCCGGAATGTGCGCCGGCAGCCACTCGGCCAGCCGGTCCATCGCCTCGATCGGCTCGGTGATTGACGCCTGGTACTGCTTGGTCCAGCGGCCGATCTGACGCTCGAAGTAGTTGCCCGGCTTGCCGTAGTTCGCGAGCCCGACGCTGGCCGGATCGACCGAGTGGAGCGCGGCGATGACGCGGTTCATCTCGTCGTAGATGGCGCTTCGCTCGGCCGGCACGAGCGCCGGCAGCGACTGATCCCAGAGGACGCGGCCGTCGATGAACTCCATCACGTAGAAGGCGCGGCCGACGACGCTCTCATCCTCGCAGAGGACATGCATGCGCGGCACCGGCACCGCCGTCTCGGCAAGCGCGCGCATGACCGCGAATTCGCGCTCGACCGCGTGGGCAGAGGGCAGCAGCTTCGACGCCGGCCCAGGCTTGGAGCGCATAACGTAGGCGCGCGCCGGCGTCAGCAGCTTGTAGGTCGGATTCGACTGGCCGCCCTTGAATTGCTCGACCGCGAGCGGGCCGGCGAATCCCGGCAGGCTGGCGGCGAGGTAGCGCTCGAGCGCGGCGGCGTCGAACGCATGCGACCCGGCGACGGGCTTGGTCCCGGTGTTGGCTTCTGGCGTGCTCATGGGGTCGATTGGAAGACGCCACAAGGGGCACTGCAAGTGGCGCCGACCCCGAGTCAGCGGCTGGCGATCGCGAGCAGCTTGTCCTTCGAGAGGACGACCAGCCGGGTCGGCTCGATTCGCACCGCGCCTTCGCGCTCGAACCCCTTCAGCTCCTGGTTGACGCGCTGGCGCGAAGCCCCGAGCAGTTGGGCGATGTCTTCCTGCGCGAGCTGCAGGCCGACGCGGATCTCGTCGCCCTGCTGGACGCCATAGCTGCGCGCAAGCAGCAGGATCTGCTTGGCGAGGCGCGCCGACAGCGGCAGTGTGTTGAGATCCTCGACGGTGTCGAACAGCAGCCGCAGGCGCCGGCAGTTGAGGCGCAGCAGCGCTTCGTAGAGCTCGACGTGGAGCGAGAGCAGCTCCTTGAAGTTGGCCTTGCGGACGACGAGCAGCGTCGTCGGGCCGTGGGCATTGGCGTCGTGCGTCCGCGGCATGCCGTCGAAGAGGGCGATGTCGCCGAACCAGACTCCGGGCTCCGCGTAGGTGAGCGTCACCTGCTTGCCCGAGAGGGATACCGAGCTGATACGGACCGCACCGAGCGCGACCCCGCACCACTCTTCGGCAGGTGCGCCGCGGGTCGAGAGCAGCGCGCCGTCGGCGAGCCGACGCACGCCGGCACGCGCCAGGATCGCCTCGCGCAAAGGCGTGGAAAGTCTCGAGAACCACGAACCCGACTCGATGTTCGACTGCTCATCGATTGTAAGAACGGGGGGATTCACGGCCGGTCGCTCAGGTGACACTGCGACGCGTCTCGGTGGGTCAGGAAAAGCGCGGCGCGCGCTTCTCGACGAAGGCCTGCAATCCCTCGGCACCGTCGGCGCTGAACAGGTTGGCGAGCAGGTGGTCGCGCTCGGCGACGAGCTGTTCGACGAGCCCGCGGCGCGGCGCTTGCGCGACCAGGTCCTTGACGCTCGCGACCGCGCTGGGAGCGAGGCCAGCGAGCCGTTCGGCGAGGATCAGCGCGTCGGCCAGTGCGCTGCCTGGCAGGCTCACCAGCGCGACCAGGCCAAGCTCCTGCAAGGTCGCCGCAGAAATCGGCTCGGCGAGCCACAGCATCTGTTTCACGAACGCGGGTGGCAGCGCTTCGGCGAGCCGCGCGGTAGCGCCGCCGTCGGGCGACAGGCCGAGCTTGGCATGCGACATCACGAAGTTTGCGTCGGACGCCGCCACGATCAGGTCGCAGGCGAGCGCGAGCGAAAAGCCCGCCCCCGCTGCTGCACCTTCGACGGCTGCGATCAGCGGCTTCGGATAGCTCGCCATCGTCTCGATCAGGCGGTGCAGGTCCTCGAGCATGCGGCGCTGCACCGCCTCGCCGGCAGCGCGTCGCTCGATCAGGCCCCGCACATTGCCGCCGGCACAGAAGTGCGCGCCGGCGCCCTGGACGACGACGCAGCGGATCTCCGGGCTCGCTTCGGCGACGCCGAGCGCCTCGACACCGGCAGCGATCACCTGCGCCGACAAGGTATTGCGCGTCGGTGGATCGCTGATCGTCAGCACGAGCGTCGTGCCGCGACGCTCGGTCAGGAGCTCCGAGGGCATCGCGACGATCTCGCGCGCGCCGCGCGCGCAGCAGCGGAACACAGGCTTCCCATCGGGCGGAATTGTGTCACGCGACGATGCCGCACGAAGGCCATCCGCGAGCGCCGAGACACACCCCCGGTGCTAGAGTGAATCGAACCGGTTTTGACCCTCTTCTGATGCGCAGAGTCCTGCTTCCTTTCACGTTCGGCGCTGCGCTCCTGCTGCTCGCGATCCCTGCCGCGCAGGCGATCGGCTTCGGTCCCGGCGTGACATCGACCACACTCGGCGCGCCACTCGACTTCTCGGTGCAGCTCGCGGCCGAGAACGACGAGCTGCCGGCGCGCGAGTGCGTCGCCGCCGAAGTGCGCGTCGGCGATGCCACGCTGGCGCCCGAGCAGGTGCGGGCGACGATCGAGAACGGGCGCCGTGCCGGCGAGCTTCGCGTCCGCGTGACGACGCGGTCGACGATCGAAGAGCCGGTGGTCACGGTCGACGTCACGGTCGGTTGCCTGTCGCGGCTGTCGCGCCGGTTCGTCGCCTTCATCGATCCGCCGACGTTGCGTCTCGCGAGCTCCGGCGACGACTTCACGCCACAGCGCGTCGACCCGCAGGTGGCACCGCTGCTCGACATCGTCAATGCCGCGACGCGCGGCAAAGGGCGCGACCAGGCGCGGCGACACGACCAGGCGCTTCCCGCGCAGGTCGCCGCGGTGGCCCGTAAGCGCCACGACAAGACGCTGACGGCAGGCACCGCGCCGATGGCTGCCCGTCCGCGATTGCGTCTCGACGCAGCGCCCGTCCTGCGGGCGCTGGCGCCGGAGCCGATCGCGAGCGCGCCAGCGCCGGCGGCAGCGACGCAGCTCGCTGCCGCGACCCCGACTGACACCGCGCCGCCCGCCGCTGCCGACACCGCGTCGGCAGCCGCGGCAACGGAGCGGGCGAAGATCGAAGGACTCGAGGCTGCGCTTGCACAACTGCGCGGCGAGTCGCACTCGCAGGAGCGGGCGCTCGCCGCGTTGCAGGCGCGCTTGCGCGAAGCCGATGATCGGCGCTATGCGAACGGGCTGGTGTACCTGCTCGCGATCGGTACGGTGTTCTTCGCCATCCTCGCGTGGGCGTTCTGGGCCTTGCGGCCGCGCCAGCGGCGCAACGCCCGCTGGTTCGAGGCGAACGCGCGCCAGCAGCGCGGAGCCGCAGCCAGATCGGCGGCAAGGGCAGCTGCTGCTGCAGCCGCCGAAGCCGACCCGAAGACGCCGCGCGTCAGCCAGCCGCCCTCGGGCTGGAACGAGGCCCCGCAGAGCATCGCGCCGGTGACGGCGCCGGCGTCGATCGGCGGCCTCGAGGTGACGACCGTGCTCGCACCGCGGTCGCACTACGCGCGCATCGCGCGGGAGGAGGCGTCGGCAAACGCTTCGCTGGCGTCGGCGTCCTCGGCGTGGTCGCCGATGGAGGATCTGCTCGACCTCGAGCAGCAGGCCGAGTTCTTCACCATCCTCGGCCAGGACGACGCGGCGGCGGCGCTCCTCAGCGCCCACATGCGTGATCACCACGACGGTTGTCCGCTGCCATTTCTCCATCTGCTCGACATCCACCGCCGCCGCGATCAGCGCGGCGCGTTCGAGCGCACGCTCATCGACCACGGAGCGCAATTCGCGGGCGTTGCCCCCGAGTGGGACATCGCTGCCGACGCAGCGGCATCGCTCGCCGCCCATGCCGAGACGATTGCCCAGGTCCAGACGCTCTGGACAGCGCCGAGCGAGGCGATGCGCCTGCTCGAGCGGCTGCTGTTCAGGCGCGGCGGCAGCGATGCCGTGTTCGACCTGGCGGGCTACCGGGACCTGCTGTTTCTCTACTCGGTCGCGCGCGACCTCGCTGGCCAGACCGACGCTGGCGGCGACGCGATCGATCTCTACCTGCCATTCGACGACGCGCCGACCGAGTCGTGGCCGCGCGACGCCGGCGGCCAGGCCGTCGATCTCGACGTCGCGGGCTGGCCCGACATGCCCGACGACGAGCCACTGGTCACCCGGCGCTCGGCCGGCAGACGTACCGGCTGACGACCACGGCCTGCGACGACGCGGCCGCGCTCAGAGCGCACGCAGGCGGTCGAGCGCGAGATCGAGCGTCTCGTCCTTCTTGGCGAAGCAGAAGCGCGCGATGTGCTGATCGAAGCCGTCTGCATAGAACGCCGAGAGCGGGATCGCGGCGACGCCGACTTCGGTCGTCAGCCAGCGGCAGAACGCGTCGCCGCCGAGGTCGCTTACCGCCGAGTAGTCGACGCACTGGAAATAGGTTCCCTGGCAGGGCAGCAGGCGCAGCCGCGTCGTCGCGAGGCCGGCGCGAAAGCGATCTCGTTTGGCGCGGTAGAACGCCGCCAGCGAGGTGTGGTGCGCCGGCTCGGCGAGATAGCTCGCGAGGCCGTGCTGCATCGGCGTGTTTACGGTGAAGACGTTGAACTGGTGGACCTTGCGGAACTCGGCGCTGAGCGGCGCCGGTGCCGTCGCATATCCGACCTTCCAGCCGGTCACGTGGTAGGTCTTGCCGAAGCTCGAGACGACGACGGTGCGCGCCGCGAGCTCGGGGATGCGGGCGGCGCTCGAGTGCTCGCCTTCGTACACCATGTGCTCATAGACCTCGTCGCTGATAACGACGACGTCAGTCGGCCGCAGCAGCTCGGCGAGGCGTTGCATGTCCGCCGCCGCCCAGACCGTGCCGCTCGGGTTGTGCGGCGAGTTGACGATGATCGCGCGCGTCTTCGGCCCGAGCGCGGCGGCGATGCGGTCGAAGTCGGGTGCGAACGTCGCCGGAACGAGGGGCACGTGGACGGTGCGCCCACCGGCGAGGGCGACGTTCGGCGCATAGCTGTCGTAGCAGGGGTCGAGGACGATGACCTCGTCGCCCGGGCCGACGAAGGCGAGCACGGCGGTGAGGATCGCCTGCGTCGCACCCGCCGTCACCGTGACCTCGGACACCGGGTCGTAGCGATGGCCGTAGAGCGCTTCGATCTTGGCGGCGATGCGCTCGCGCAGCACCGGGATGCCGGTCATCGGTGGGTACTGGTTGAGGCCGGCTCGCATCGCTTCATCGACCGCCTCGATCAGCTTCGGGTCGCAGTCGAAGTCGGGGAAGCCCTGGCCGAGGTTGACCGCGCCGCGCTCGAGCGCGAGCGCCGACATGACGGTGAAGATCGTCGTGCCGACCTCGGGCAAGCGGCTTTGGACCTGGGGGACGCGGATGGCAGCGGCCATCGCTAGAGTTGGTAGTCGTGCGCGTCGCCGGCCATCGCGCGTTCGACCAGTGGCCGCGTCAGGCGGTCGGACGTCATCTCCGCGAACGCGTAGACGAAGTTGCGCAGGTAGGCGCCGCGCTTGAAGGCGATGCGCGTGATGTTCTGCCCGAACAGGTGGCCTACCGGCCGCGCGACGAGGTCAGATCCGGTGCCTTCCTCGCGCATCGCGATCTCGGCGACGATGCCGATGCCAAGCCCGAGGCGGACGTAGGTCTTGATGACGTCGGCATCGATCGCCTCGAGGACGACGTTGGGCACGAGCTTTCTCGTCGCGAACGCCTGGTCGACGCGCTTTCTGCCCGAGAACGCCGGGTGATACGAGATCAGCGGCAAGGGTGCCAGGTCCTCGATCGAGACGCGGTCGATCTGCGCCAGCGGATGGCCGACCGGCAGCACGAGGACGTGCTGCCACGCATAGCACGGCAGCGTGACGAGATCGGCGAAGTCGCCGAGTGACTCGGTCGCCAGGCCGAAGTCGGCGACTTCCTCGTAGACCATCTTCGCGACTTGCTCGGGCGTGCCCTGGTGCAGGCTGATGTTGACCTTGGGGAAGCGCTTTCGCATCTGCGCGATCGGCCCGGGCAGGAAGTAGCGCGCCTGGCTGTGCGTCGTCGCGATCGAGAGCGTTCCGGCGTCCTGCTTGGAGAACTCGTCGCCGATCCGCTTCAGGTTGCCGACCTCGCGCATGATCACTTCGATCGACTTCAGGACTTCGCGCCCGGGCTCGGTGATCCGGCGCAGGCGCTTGCCGTGGCGGGCGAAGATGTCGACGCCGAGCTCACCCTCGAGCTCGAGAATGGCCTTCGAGACGCCGGGTTGCGAAGTGAAGAGCGCCTTGGCGGTTTCGGTCAGGTTCAGGTCGCGGCGGACGGCTTCCTGAACGAACCTGAACTGATGGAGATTCATTGCCCGGACGATTATTCACCGAAGCCCGCTGCGAGCAGGGCGGCGCGCGCCATCGCCTCGCTCACCGCGGCGTGCTCGCCGATCGCCGCGTGCAGGCGGATCATGACGCCGGGATGGATGGCGGCGAGCACTTCAATAAGCGACGGCAGGTCCTGGCGCAGATGGCCGCCGGTGCCGAGGAACAGCGGCACGACGTCGATCCGCGTCGCACCCTGGGTGACGAGGCTGGTGACGGCGACATCGAGACTCGGCGTCATCAGCTCGAGGAACGCGAGCGCCACCGGCAGCGCGGGCTGAGCGGCTCGGATCCGCGCCGCGACCGCCTCGAACGGTTCGGCCCAGCGCGGATCGCGGGCGCCGTGCGCGAAGAGGACGAGGGCCTGCGCCATGCCGCGACGCTAGCGGAACCGCACCAGCCAGCTGAAAGCGGCAAGCGAGAGCGCGAGATAGAGCGCTCCGGGTGTCGCCGCCACGATCCACGGCGTCCAGTTGCCGAGCAGGCCGAGATGGCGAAAGACGTTGTTGAGGAGGACGAAGCTGACGCCGAGCATGATGCCGACGAAGACCTTCATGCTGACGCCTCCCGAGCGCGCGTGGAGGTACGCGAACGGCAGCGCCAGCCCGACCATGACCAGGCAGACGAACGGATAGAGCGCGCGGTTCCAGAACTGAATCTTCTGCAGCTGTGCCGCCTGCTCGTTGTCCGAGAGGTGGGCGATGTAGCGCCAGAGATCGATCGTCGACATCGTCGTCACCGGCAGCACCGCGGCGGCGACGACCCTGGGCGAGAGCGAGCTCTTCCACGAGCTTTCGGCCAGATGCTCGTCGCGTGCCGACGACTCGATCCCTGCCTCGTGCCAGCGCGTCACCGTGACGTCGCGCAAGGCCCAGGTGCCGTCGCGGCCGACGTCGGCCTCTGTGGCCGACGTCCGGCTGACGAGGCGCCCGTCAGGATCGAACTCGAAGATGCGGACGGCGCGCAGCAGCGTGCCGCGCTCGGCCGAGCCGACGTTGATCGAGTAGTTGCGCTCGCCATCGGCGCCCGACGATCGCTCCTTGATCCAGGCGCCCGAGCGCTCGAGCTTCAAGCCGCCGCTGAAGCCGGCGCGCAGCTGGCTCGCGACCCGCTCGCTGAAAGGCGCGACGTAATCGCCGACGACGAACGTGACCGCGCCGAAGGCGAGGGCGAGGCTCGTGAGGAGCGACAGCGCCCGGCCTGGGCCGAGGCCGCCGGTGCGCAGGATCGTGTATTGCGAGGTCTGCGCCAGGCGTGCGAGGCCGTAAATCGTGCCGATCAGGACGGCGATCGGCATCAGCTCGTAGAGATGCCCTGGTGCGAGCAGCAGCGCGTACGCGGCGGCGTGGGCCGCCGTGTAGCCGTTCCGGCCGACGTCGCGCAGCTCGTTGACGAAGTCGATGAAAAAGAAGAGTGCCAGGAATGCGATCGCGACGAACACGACCGCGAAGGCGATGTCGATGTAGAAGAGGCGCCTGACCGTCCTCATGCCGGCTGCGCCGGGGCGAGCTTGCGGCGCCGCCGGCGCCGCATGACGGCGACCCGGCGCATGCCGTTCTCGCGCCACCAGAGGAGGACGAGGCCAAGGACGAACGCGCCGCCGTGACCGAAGAGGAGCACTTCGCCGAGGCCGACCCGGGCGTTACTGACCCACGCCTGCGACAGGTTGATGAAGTTGTAGTAGGCGAAGAAACCGAACAGGGCGAACAGCAGGTTCCAGTTGCTCGCGTGGCGCGGGTTCGACGCCGACATGCCGATGCCGAGCACCATCATGTTCGCAGCGGCGAGGACGAGGCCGAGCCGCCAGGCGAGCTCGCCCTGGTTGACCGCGGTCGGCTTGCGCAAAAGGTCGATGGTCGGCATCGCCCGCGGCTCGAGCATGCCGGCGGCGCTGCGGACGCGTTCGCCGGCCTCGGCGCGGTAGGTCTCGAAGCGCGACAGCGTCTTCTCGCCGCTGGTAGTGTTCTGCTCGTTGCGCTGCCCCTTGCTCAGGACGAGGAAGCGGCCGTCGTCCTCGTTCTGGATCGCGCCCGATTTGGCCGACGTCACCGCTTCCGTCGCGCCGCGCGACGAGACGATGAAGACGTTGCGGCCGATCGCCGCGCCGCTCGCGCTGCCTTCGAAGAAGAACGTCCGTTCACCGTCGGCAGAGGTCTGGAACTGGCCAGGGGCGATGCGCGAGAGGTCGGAGCGCCGCTCGAACTGAGACTTCAGCGCCGCGCTCTGCTCGTTCTGCCATGGCCAGACGAAGAGCGACAGCACGGCGATCAGGAGGAGTACCGGCCAGCTCGTCTGCAGCACCGGAGCGACGAAGCGGCTGAGCGGGACGCCGCTTGCGAACCAGATCGTCATTTCGCTGGCGCGGTACATGCGCGACAGCGTCGCCACGACGGCGATGAAGAGCGACAGCGCCAGGATCGTCGACAGGTTGCCGAGGCCGATGTAGGCGAGCAGCAATACGACGTCCTGCGGTGCGATCCGGCCGCCCGCGGCCTGGCCGAGATTGCGGATGAACATGATCGTCAGCACGATCGTCAGGATGATCACCAGCGTCGCGCCGAAGTTGCGAGCGAGCTCTCGTCGCAATGTCGAATCGAATAACATCGTCCGCTCTTCGTCTACCTGCGGGAATTATGGACTTCAGACACCAGGTCGCCGCTCC
>DASXIP010000529.1:0-1845 GCA_036497875.1 Caldimonas sp. | reverse complement strand
CCAGCGAAAGACGAGGCCGGCGATGTAGATCGCGTAGGTCGGCGGCGTGTTGATCATCGAGTCGGCGTCGGCCTGCAGCTTGTAGTCGAACGCCGACGGCGTGATCGGCAGCGCCTTGCCGATGAGGTCGTCGCGGACGATCACGATCGTGAGGCCGGCCGGGCCGATGTTCTTCTGCGCGCCGGCATAGATCAGGCCGTAGCGCGAGACATCGATTGGTCGCGACAGGATGTTCGACGACATGTCGGCGACGAGCGGGACGTCGCCGGTGTCAGGCGTCCAGTGGTACTCGACGCCGCCGATCGTCTCGTTCGCGCAGATGTGGACGTACGCGGCGTCGCGGTCGAGGTTCCAGCTCGCGCGCGCCGGCACGCTCGTGAAGCCGCCCGCCTCGCCGCTCCCGGCGACGTTGACCCGGGCGTACTTCTTCGCCTCGGCGATCGACTTTTTCGACCACTCGCCGGTGTGGATGTAGTCGGCGCTCGCCTTGCCGCGCAACAGGTTCATCGGCACGATCGCGTTCTCGCCGATCCCACCGCCCTGCAGGAAGAGCACCTTGTAGTTCGCGGGAATCGCGAGCAGCTCGCGCAGCAGCGCCTCGGCCTCGGCGTGGATGGCGATGAACTCCTTGCCGCGGTGGCTCATCTCCATCACCGACATGCCGCTGCCGTGCCAGTCGAGCATCTCTTCGGCGGCCTGGCGCAGGACGGGCTCGGGCAGCACCGCCGGTCCGGCGCTGAAATTGAAGATGCGGGGCATGGCAGGGCTTTCCGAATCGAGAGGCGGGTGGCCGCCGGTGCGGCCGTGCGGACGGCGTTGCACGCGCGCGCTGCCGAAGCTCGGCAGCACGCGGCGGCAGCTCCGATGCTACGGTGCGGCGGCGGCAGCGTCTCGGCGCGCGGCGGCGCCGCTGTCGCGCAGCCGGGCCGCCGGCGCCGCGAGGAGTGGCAGCAGCTCGTGCTCACCGCTCTTCGTCAGCGCCACGACACGGCCGCTGTCGCGGCGCAGCCAGCCGCGCGCGACGAGGTGCAGGTAGAGCTCGTCGGCGAGCTGGCCGGCGAGGTGATCGCGCCGCTCGGACCAGTCGAGGCACGGATAGGCGAACCGGCGTCGCCGTGACGGCGCCGCAGGCTCGAGGCCGAGGCCGCGCAGCCAGGCGTGGCCGGCATCGCTCAGCGCAAAGCCGCCTTCGTCGGCCGTGGCGAGCCGATGATCGGCGCGCAACGCGTCGAACACGGCGACGCCGAGCTGGCCGGCGAGATGGCCGTAGCAGCAGCGCGCATAGCGCAACCGCTGTCGCTCGGGATGCGCCCACGCGCGGTCGTGGACGTCGCGCTCGGCGACGAGCGCGAGCGCTTCGAGTGCATGCGCGACCTCGGCGTCGGCGAGGCGATAGTAGCGATGGCGCCCGCGCGGCTCGCAGACGACGAAGCGGGCGTCGCTCAGCTTGGCGAGATGACCGCTCGCGGTCGCCGGCGTCACCGATGCTGCCGCTGCCAGCTCGCCGGCGCTCGCGTACTCGCCGCTCATCAGGTAAGAGAGCATCCGCGAGCGTGCCGGGTCGGCGACCATCGCGGCGACGCGAGCGAGCCGGGGTTCGTGCGGGTCGGCCATCGCCATCGCTCAGCCTGCCGCGCCCGACGCTGCCGGCGCAGGTTCCGGCGGACGATTGCGCGTCGCCGCGACGTCCTCGAGCCAGCTGCGCTCCTCGCGCAGGATGAAACGCTCGCTCTGCGCTCGTGCGAAATTCGCCCGCCCGTCGGGGTCGGCACGCAGGGCGGCGCGGTAGCGCTCGTACGCGGCGAGGCTCTCGAAGCCGATCAGGCCCCAGGCGACGTCGTTCGT
>DASXIP010000528.1:0-10257 GCA_036497875.1 Caldimonas sp. | reverse complement strand
CTGCCGAACCGGCGCCAGCTGATCTGGCGCGCCGAGCGCGCGCTCGAGCAAGGCCGCCGCCTCGGCCACGAGGTCGCGCTGCTGCTGATCGACCTCGATCGCTTCAAGGTGATCAACGACACGCTCGGCCACGGTGCCGGCGACGACCTGCTGGTCGAGGTCTCGAGGCGTCTGCGCTCGTGCGTGCGCCACTCCGACCAGGTCCTCGAGACCTCGCTCGAGACCGTCGGCCTGCGCTCGCACCGGACGCTCGAGGCGGTCGGCCGCCTCGGCGGCGACGAGTTCGTCGCCCTCCTGCCCGAGGTCGCCGACGAGGAGGACGCCGAGCGCGTCGCCAACCGGATCCTCGAGGTGATGCGAAAGCCGATCATGATCGGCCTGCAGGAGTGCTTCGTCACCGCGAGCGTCGGCATCGCGATCTTCCCGCGCGACGGCGCGACGGTCGCCGACCTGCTGCGCAACTCCGACATCGCGATGTACTCGGTCAAGTCGGCCGGGCGCAACTCGGCGTCGCTGTACCGGCCGAATCTCGCCGGCAAGGGGCGCGAGAAGCTCGAGCTCGAGAGCGCGTTGCACAAGGCGATCGAGCGGAACGAATTGGTGCTGCACTACCAGCCGAAGATCGACGTCCGCGGCGCGCGCATGGTCGGCGCCGAGGCGCTGATGCGCTGGCGCCGCCACGGCCAGCTGGTCGCGCCCGGCGACTTCATCCCGCTCGCCGAGGAGACCGGCCTCATCATCCCGCTCAGCGAGTGGGCGATCCGCGAGACCGCGCGCCAGGCGCGGGTCTGGCAGGACAACTTCGGCTTCGCCGACTCGATCGCCGTCAACCTGCCGAGCCGGCTGTTCGAGCGCACCGACCTCGTCGAGTACATCCACACTGCGGTCACGACCTACGGCGTGCCGCACCACGCGATCGAGCTCGAGATCACCGAGACGGGCCTGATGAAGGACCTGCAGAACGTGATCCCGTCGCTGCACCGGCTGAACGAGATCGGCGTCGAGATCTCGATCGACGACTTCGGCACCGGCTACTCGTCGCTCGCGTATCTGACGACGCTGCCGATCAGCGAGCTGAAGATCGACCGCAGCTTCGTCCGCGACCTCGGCATGACGCCGCAGAGCTCGGCCGTCGTCACCGCGATCATCGCGCTGGCGCGCTCGCTCGGCCTGCGCGTCGTCGCCGAGGGCGTCGAGAACCTGCGGCAGATGGAAGTCCTGCACCGTCTCGGCTGCGGGATCATGCAGGGGTTTCTCTTCAGCAAGCCGCAGCCGCCCGAAGACATCGAGCGCTGGCTCGAGCAGACCGTGCTGCCGAAGAAGGCGCCTTGGATCGGCCAGGCATCGCCTGGCGACAGCGCCGAGCCGCCGCGCGTGCGGGCGCGAGAGCGCGGCAAGCTTCCCTGAGCCGGCGCCTTTTTCCGGAACCCAGTCGCCATGAGCATGACGCGTCCTTCGCCCCTGGCCACGGCGGAGCTCTCGACGGCGCAGATCGCCAAGGCGGCGCTTCGGCGGCTGGCGACCGAGCGCCTCGAACCGACGCCTGAGAACTACGAGCGTGCCTATCGCCAGGAGGCGGGCGAGACGCCCGAATCGAACGAAGCGCTCGCGGTCCTGATCGAGCGGATCGTCCGCGGCATCGAGCGGACCGGCCACAACTGGACACCGGCACGGCGCAAGGACGGCATCCAGCGCGTCCTCGCCAGCGGCCGTGGCGACCCGAAGCGGCTCCAGCATCGCCTGTCGCAGCTCGTCAACAGCTGGGAGGGCGACTCGGCGGCGACGCCGGTCGACGTCGCGTCGACAGCGGAAGCCGCGAGCCGCCCAGTGCCGCTCGACACGCTTGCATCGCCGTCGGGCGGCACGCCGCCGGCTGCGAACGATCCGTCGACGGCGACGAGCGCGGCGTCGAGCGCCGCATGGGAGCGTCTCGCGCACACCCTCGGTCGTGGCCTGCAACAGGCGCTTCCCGCCCACGACGGCGCCAACGAGGAGCTCGCGCGCGAGCTCGCTCGCCTGGTCGAGCGCATGCACGGCGACGCGACGGCATCGCTTGCCGACGAGACCGATGCGCTGGTGCGCAAGGTCGAGCGCGTCCTGCAGCATCGTCACCACCTGTTCGATCAGCTCGGCAAGCTCTGCCACGAGCTGACGTCGAGCCTGACCGACATCGCCGAGGAGGGCAGCTGGGTCAAGGGCCAGTGCGACGCGATGCGGCTGACGATCGAGGAGGGACTGAGCGCGCGCGGCGTTCGCGCCGTCAGCGACATGCTCCACCACGCGCGCAAGCGCCAGGGCGAGGTACGCGGCGAGCGCGAGAAGGCGCGCGATGCGCTGAAGTCGCTGATCACGCAGATGCTCGCCGAGCTCGGCGAGCTGGGCTCGAAGACCGGCAACTTCCACGAGAGCGTCGGCCGCTATGCCGAAGTGATCGAGAAGTCGGATTCGCTCGAGAGCCTGACCGGAGTCGTGCGCGAGATGGTCGCCGAGAGCCGGGCCGTGCAGACGCTGGTCCAGCAGACGCAGGAGCGCTTGCAAGCAGAGCACAGCAAGGCGACCGACCTGACGCAGCGCGTCGTCGAGCTCGAGGACGAGATGAAGCGCCTTTCCGACGAAGTCTCGACCGACCAGCTGACGCAGATCGCCAACCGCCGCGGACTGATGCAGGCGTTCGAGGTCGAGCGCGCCCGCCTCGAGCGGAGTGGCGGCGAACTTTCGATCGGCCTGCTCGACATCGACAACTTCAAACGCCTCAACGACGAGCTCGGTCACAGCGCCGGCGACGAGGCGTTGAAGTCGCTCGCCGCCGTCGTCAGCAAGACGCTCAGGCCGACCGACCGCGTCGCCCGCTACGGCGGCGAGGAGTTCGTGGTCCTCTTGCCGCAGACGCCGCCGAGCGAGGGCGAGCAGGTGCTGACGCGGCTGCAGCGGTCGCTCACCGGCGGCCTCTTCATGCACAAGGACAAGCAGATCTTCGTCACCTTCTCGGCCGGCGTCACCGACTACCGGCTCGCGGAGCGGATCGAGGATTCGCTCGAGCGCGCCGACCAGGCTCTCTACGAAGCCAAGCGGACCGGAAAGAACCGCACCTGCATCGGCTGAACCCGCCGAGCCGGTGGCTCAGCCGGCGTCGCCCGAGCCGCGAGGCTCGCCGAGCAGCCTGAGCGCGCGGTCGACGTCGCGCTCGAACGCGCCGACGGTCGCCTCTGGCGCGGTCGATCCCATCAGCGCGGCGCGGTACGCCGACGCCTCGCTTGCGTAGAAAGCCTGGACGACGAGACGGGCGTCGCTGCTCAGCGCCTCGGTGAGCGAATTGACGAAGCACTCCATCGCCAGCATCGAGCCTTTCAGCTCGTGGATCTGCTGCGCGAGGCGGGCGGTGTCGTCCATCGGGTTCTCCTCGTCGTCATTCGGTGGCCGGAGCATCTTCGCCGTCGGCGATGCTGTCAGTCTAAGTCCGAGGTCGACGGCGAGCAGCGCACCGGCGGACGAAGGGACTTCCTCGCTTGGCGGGCGTGGCCGCGCGCGGTACCCTTCGCGCCCCCGAATCGACGAGGAGGAAGCGATGCGATCATTTCTGCCGAAGATGTGCCTGGCGCTCAGCACGGGATGGACCATGGTCGCGTCGGCACAGGCCGCCGACCTCATCGTCTCGGCGCAGGACGGCAAGTTCGTCCGCGTCGAGGGGCGTGCGACCTTTCCGCAGCCGGTGCCGGCCGACAGCCTCGTGGTCCTCGACGCTTCGCGCTTTCCGCCGGTCGTCAAGGCAACCGTCGAAGGCGGCCTCGAGCACACCGTGCAGGGGCCACCGCAAGCGGTCGCGGTCACTCCCGACGGCAAGCTGGCGATCGTCGCCGCGCCGACGCGCTACGACTACGCTGCAAAGAAGGAATTGTTCGACACCTTCCTGCAGGTCGTCGACCTCGAAGCGTCGCCGCCGGCGCTGGTCGCCAAGGTCGAGGTCGGCGGCCACCCTAACGGTCTGTCGATCAACCGCGACGGCACCCTGCTCCTCGCGGCGGCGCACGACGGAATGGTCAAGATCCTGACGATCGAGGGCAAGACTCTCAAGCTAGCCGGCCAGGTCAAGGTCGGCGAGAAGCGCCTGTCGGGCATCTCGTTCACGCACGATGGCAAGGCGGCGATCGTCGCGCTGCGCGATGAGAACGGCGCCGCGGTGCTGGCGGTCGACGGCGCGAACGTGACGCTCACAAGCGAGCGCATCGCGACCGGCGTCAATCCGTACGCGATCGACGTCTCGAGCGACGGCAAGTGGGCGGTGATCGGCAACACCGGCGTCGCGCGCACGGTGGCCGACGCCGACGTCGTCACGCTCGTCGACGTCGCCAAGCGGCCGTTTCGCGCGGTGCAGCAGATCTCGGTCTCTGCGACGCCCGAGGGCGTCGCGATCTCGCCCGACGGGAACTGGATCGCGGTCTCGTCGATGGCCGGATCGAACCTGCTCGCCGCTGATCCGGGCCGCAGCAAGCTCGGCACGGTCGCGCTGTTCGTGATCAAGGACGGCTGGGCGACGAAGGTCAGCGAGCTGCCGGGCGGCGAGGCCGCGCAAGGCGTCGTGTTCACCCAGGACAGCAAGACCGTGATCGTCCAATTCGACGTCGAGAAGGCGCTTGCGGTCTATTCGATCCGCGACGGCAAGCTGGTAGATAGCGGCGAGCGGATCAAGCTCGCCGCGGGCCCGGTCTCGATCCGCTCGATGCCGCGCTAGCGGCGGCGTGGCGCGCCCGCGCAGTACGGAGGCTGGCGTTGCCGACGGACGGCGAGGCCGCGATGGACGCGCGGTGCACGTCGCGGAGTCGATCGTTCGGATTGCTCGCGCCGCTTCTATCGGGATCGCGGTACCGTTGGAGGCCCTCTGCTAGCGCTCGGCCCGGGCGATGTTCGGCGCCGAGCGCGGACCGTCGGCACCGGAGCGCCGAGGCTAGCCTTTCAGGAAGGCGAGCAAGTCGGCGTTGATCGTCTCCGCGTTGGTGGTCGGCATGCCGTGCGGGAATCCCTTGTAGGTTTTCAGCGTGCCGCTCTTCAGCAGCTTCGCCGAGAGCGGTCCCGAGTCGGCGTACGGGACGATCTGGTCATCGTCACCGTGCATCACGAGCGCGGGCACGGTGATCTTCTGCAGGTCGTCGGTGAAATCGGTCTGCGAGAACGCGACGATCCCCTCGTAGTGGGCGACGGCACCGCCCATCATTCCCTGCCGCCACCAGTTCAGGATCACCGCCTGCAAGACCTTGGCACCCGGCCGGTTGTAGCCATAGAACGGCCCGGCCGCCACGTCGTAGTAGAACTGCGAGCGGTTGCCGGCGACCTGCGCCTGGAAGTCGTCGAAGACGTCCTTGGGCAGACCCATGGGATTGCCTGCCGTCTTCACCATCAGCGGCGGTACAGCGCTGATCAGCACGGCCTTGGCCACCCGGCTCTGCCCGTGGCGTGCGATATAGCGGACCACTTCGCCGCCGCCGGTCGAGTGGCCGACGTGCACTGCGTTCTTGAGATCGAGATGCGCCGCTAGCGCTGCAAGGTCGTCGGCATAGTGATCCATGTCGTGCCCGCTGCCGACCTGGCTGGAGCGGCCGTGCCCGCGCCGGTCGTGGGCAATCACCCGATAGCCCTGCTTGAGGAAGAACATCATCTGCGCGTCCCAATCGTCTGACGAGAGCGGCCAGCCGTGGCTGAACACGATGGGCTGACCCTGACCCCAGTCCTTGAAGTAGATCTCGACGCCGTCTCGGGTGGTGATCGTGCTCATGGGGAGCTTCCTCGCAAGTGGTTGGCTGATGGACAGGAAGACTCGACGGATTGCGCGGCGCTCGAGTCGCTGAGGCCGACGGTCACCATCATCGCGGCGCTCGCCAGGAAGAGCTGCTGACGGTCGGGGACATGGTGATCGTCCGCGAGCTCCGTCAGGCGACCCTGGCAGCGCGGACCGCAACGAGCATGATCGCGCCGGAGACGACGTAGAGAGCGGCCACCAGGTACATGCTGTTCACCGGGTTACCGGTGGCGGCGTTGATCGCGCCGGTCACCGACGGGCTGACCGCCGCACCGAGGTTGCCCAGGCTGCTGATCAGCGCAAGCCCGGCGGCGGCGACCGTCCTCGACAGGTATTCAGAGCTCGCGGTGAAGAACAGCGGTGTCGCCGCGGAGATGCCGACCGTCGCGACGCACAGCCCGATCATCGAGCCGATGAAGTTGCCGGTTGTCTGCGTGGTGATGAGCAGGCCGGCCGCCGCGAGGATCACGGACAGCGTGAAGTGCCAGCGCCGCTCCTTGCGGCGGTCTGAGCTGCGGCCGATCAGCACCATGCCGATGACGCCGAAAACGCTGGGGATCGCTGCGTAGATGCCGATCATGAAGAGGTCGGAGATGCCCCAGCCCTTGATCAGCGTCGGCACCCAGAAGATCATCGTGTAGGTCGCGCCGAGCAGCAGGAAGTACACCAGCGACAGCGTGTAGATCTTCGGGTCCTTCAGCATCTGCCACATCGAGCCGTGGCCCGCACCCTGGACCAGTCCCTTGTCGTGCTCGAGATGGTCGCGCAGCACCTTCTTCTCGGCGCCGTCGAGCCAGTTGGCGTCCTCCGGCTTGTCCTGCAGGTAGAAGAAGGCAACGATGCCGAGCACCGACGCTGGCACCCCCTGCACCAGGAACAGCCACTGCCATCCGTGCCAGCCGTTGACGCCATCCATCCACTTCATGATGCCGCCGCACAGCGGCCCGGCTAGCACGCTGGCGATGGTCGACGCTGCCATGAAGATCGCGATCGTCTGGCCGCGCCGCGCCGGCGGGTACCAGTAGGTCAGGTACAGGATCACGCCCGGGAAGAAGCCGGCCTCGAAGGCGCCGAGCAGGAAGCGCAGCACGTAGAACTGCGTCGCCGTCTGCACGAACATGATGCCGGTCGCGACGATGCCCCAGCAGAACATGATGCGCAGGAGCGTCTTTCGGGCACCGATCTTCTCGAGCATCAGGTTGCTCGGCACCTCGAACAGGAAGTAGCCGATGAAGAAGATGCCGGCGCCGAGGCCGTAGACCGTGTCGCTGAACGGCAGCGTCTGCTTCATCTGCAGCTGCGCGTAGCCGATGTTGATGCGGTCGAGGAAGGCGATGATGTAGCAGACGACCAGCAGCGGCATGATCCGCCAGCTGACCTTCGAATACACGGCCTCGACATGGTCGTCGGCGCGCGGAAGCGGCCGGGTCGCTGCGGTGGGGGTTGCGCTCATCGTCGCCTCCTCTCAGGTGCCTCGCCGGCGCGCTTCTTCCTCGATCAGTTCCTTCTTCGACAGCTTGCCGATCGCCGTCTTCGGCAGCTCCGCGCGGATCTCGAGCTCCCGCACCATCTCGTGCTTGCCGAGCCGATCCTTCAGGAAGTCCTTCAGCTCGTCGAGGGTGAGCGGCTTCGCCCCGGGCTGGAGCGCAACGAAGGCCTTGGGCGACTGGCCGCGGTAGGGATCGGGGATGCCGATCACGCAAACCTCGGCCACTGCCGGATGCTGCTGGATCGCCTCCTCGAGGACGCGCGGGTAGACGTTGAAGCCACCGCACAGCAACATGTCCTTGCTGCGGTCGACGATGAAGACGAAGCCGTCCTCGTCCATGCGCGCGATGTCGCCACTGCGGAAGTAGCCGTCGGCGGTCATCGACTCGGCCGTGGCCTCGGGGTTCTTCCAGTAGCCGATCATCACGTTCGGCCCCTTGATGCACATCTCGCCCGGCTGGCCGGGGTCGGCGTCGACGCCCGGAAAGGAGATCTTCTCGAACTTCAGGAGGACGCCCGGGATCGGCAGGCCGCACGAGCCGGCCTTGCGCTCGCCACGGGTGGGCGTGAAGGTGCCGGTCGGCGAGGTCTCGGTCATGCCCCAGCCCTCGTTCAGCCTGCAGCCGGTGACTGCGAAAAACCTGTTCGCCACTTCGACCGGCAGCGGTGCGCCGCCCGAGCCGCAGAACTTCAGCGACTTCAGGTCGAGCGAGCTCGCGCTCGGGTGGTTGATCATCGCCGTGAACATCGTCGGCACGCCGGCGAGGACGGTGATCCTCTTGGCCGCGATCTCCTTGGTCACCGCGTCGAGATCGAAACGGGCGTGCAGCACGAGCAGCGCGCCCAGCCGCAGGCCGAGCAGCATGTTGACGCTGAGGCAGTAGATGTGGAACAGCGGCAGCACGACCAGCACTCGCTCCACGCCCTCGTCGAGGATTGGCGGGCTTCCCTTGGTCGTCTCGACGTATTGCGCGCAGGCCGCCGACAGGTTGGCGTGGGTCAGCATCGCACCCTTGGGCACCCCGGTGGTGCCGCCGGTGTACTGCAGCACGGCGATCGCGTTGCCGAGGTCGGCGATCGGGTGCGGCCGGAAGGCGCCGTCGTTGTCGAGCAACCGGGCGAAGCTCAGGTGATGGGCGTCGCTGCCGACGTCGGCGAGCTGCTTGCCTGCCTGCAATTGGGCGCGGACCTGGTCGGGCGCCGCCGAATACTCGCCGAGCGTGCCCACGACCAGCTTCTTCAGCCGTGAGTGGCCGAGCAGGCGCGCCATCTGCGGGTACAACGTCGCCAGGTCGAGAGTGATCAGCACGTCGGTCTCGCTGTCCTCGACCTTGTGCTCGAGGACGCGGTCGGCGTCGAGCGGTGAGTAGTTGACGACGATGCCGCCGGCCTTCAGGACGCCGAAGAAGGCGGCGATGTATTGCGGACAGTTCGGCAGGTACAGCCCGACCTTGACGCCGGGCCCGACGCCGAGCGCCTGCAAGCCCTTCGCCGCCCGGTCGGCGAGCGCGGCGACCTCCCGGTAGCTGAGCACGCGGCCCATGAAGTCGACCGCCGGCAGGTCCGGCCAGCGCGCGGCCGCGTCGTCGAGGATCTGCGGCACCGGCATCCGGGGCAGCGGCGCGTCCCAGCTCACGCCCTCGGGGTACGACTTGATCCACGCGGGTGCGCTCATCGCGTCTCCTCGATTGCTGGTGTGGCTTCCTGCGGCCGGTCGGGCTACAAATGTCTGCCTGCGTCGGCCGCGTGTCAATCCGCGGCGCGCACGCGCGCGGGATTTCAACTGGCCGCCGGCCCCGTCTCGATCCGCTCGATGGGCGCTAGCGGGTCGGCGCTTGCGAGCCGACGGGTCGCAGGGCTAGTCGGTGCACGCCGCCATCACGGCGCGTGCGAAGCCGATGTGGTCGAAACGTCGGTGGTCGGCGCTCCAGAACCGGAGCCGCAGGACGTCGAGCGCTTCTGCGCCGAGCGTGGCGCGGCGGGCGCGGTGGCAGAGCGGGCAGCGCGCGGTCGACTCGTTCGCTTCATCGGCGTGGCCGGCGGCGTCACTCGCGGGGAGCCCCCCATCGCCCGTGGAGAGCGTGGCCTCGATGTACGCGCAGTCCGCGTACGGCAGTCGGTCGTTTGGCTTGCCCACGCCGGTCTATCGGGAGCGCGGCGCGCGGCTTGATGGTCGGGTGGACGCGTCGGCCGGTGCCCACGTGAGGATTTTGGCGGGGCGGTCTGGATTGACATCGACGGTCCCTGGCCGGACTGATCGTCGTCGCAGCGCCGCAGAGGACGCCGCGCGGGTCGTGGCGCGCCGATTGCCAAGAGGCGACGCCGACGGCACTGCGCCAGACCGCTGCCGCGTCCCGAGGCAACACGGCTCATACCCTCCAATGCCCAGGAGAAGTCATATGCAACCTATCAGATCTCTCGGATGGCTCGCCGCGGCGTGCGCATGCGCGACCGGTTCGGCCTTCGCGCAGCCCGTCAACTACGAGCTTCAGACAGTGGTCGCGATCCCGAAGACTGCCGCCAACGTGCAGCCCGGCGGGGCGTTCACGTCGTTTGACATCAGCTTCTTCAATCCGGCCAACGGCGGCTACTACCTCGCCGACCGCTCGAACGCGAGCGTCGACATCATCTCCGGAGCGACGTTGAAGGTGGTCGGCCAGGCGCCGGGGTTCACGGGACAGGCGGCGACGACGTCGCTGTCGGGCCCTGACGGCGTTCTGGCGGTGACGTCGGGTGGCGTCACCACCCTCTACGCAGGCGACGGCAACAGCACGCTCAAGGTTTTCAACGCGACCAATCCCGCCGCCCCCGCTTTGCTGCAAAGCATTTCGACGGGAGGAGCCTTCCGGGTCGACGAGATGGCCTATTCGCCTGCGACCCAGCAGCTCCTGGCTGCCAACAACGCCGACAGTCCGGCATTCGCGACCCTGTTCAACGCGCCCGGCGGCGGGGCGACGACGATCGCCAAGACCGGAATC
>DASXIP010000527.1:0-7635 GCA_036497875.1 Caldimonas sp. | reverse complement strand
CCTGCGCCGCTCCGCTGGCCAGTGGGCGGCATTCACGCTCGCGCAAGGGATCGCTTTGTGGCGCTGGCAGCGACAGCCAATTTGGCTGGCCATTGTCGCGGGCGTGCGGTTCTCCGATCTGTTCACCGATATTTCCTACATTCTGGCTGTTCCGACTCTGACGACGCTTGGCTGGATCGCGCTAATGCCACCGCCATTCCTCAATCTTCTCGGTGTCGTGATCATGCTGCGCGGCTATCGTCAGGCGAGCGCGTCATTGGCCGGGGTGAGTTCGCAAGAGTTGACTCCGTCCATGGTCAGGCACCTACCGGCTGCGATTCGAGTCGCCGACCGGAACGACTAACGCCGGCGAAGCTCAAGCGCTGGTACGCGGTGCAAATCGCGTTTGCCCTACGGAGACAGAAGAAACGGCCCCGCGGGAGATCTCCATGCGAACGACGGCGATGACGCTCGCCTCCGAGCTCGGCCCGTCGAACCGCGTCCCGGAGTAGGCGGTGCCGCTGGCCTCGCTCAATTGGTGACGCGAATCGAAGCCGCCGGCTCGTTCGTTTGTTGCAGAGGATGGTCCGACTAGCGTTCGAGGCGACCGGATGCCGGTTCCGAGCGCGCCGCAGAGATAGAGGGTCGTGCCGACGAGTCGATGGGATCGGGCGCAGGATCGACGTGATCTCCGAGACACAACTCCACCAATTCGCCCTCGTTGGCTCGTTCGCCCTCGGCACGCCAGCGGGCGAGCTCGGCGTTGGTGCAAGGGCGGTCGTTCAGTGCCTCCCAGACGAGAGAGCCTGCGCGATCGAAAATGGGAGTGTTTGAAAGCCCCATTTGCTGCACCTGCAGGCGCGCCGCGCCGTCCAGCCTGACGGCGTCGGCGGTGCGCCCCTGTTGAAGGGCAAGCCAGGCAAAGACGCTGAGCATGTGCGGCAGCATGTCGTCGCTGCGCCAGTCACGCATGGCCCGGCGCGCAGCCGAGGACGCTTCGTCGAGGCGCCCGAGAAACGTCAGCGCGATCAATAGGGCGCGCTGCGCCGAGTTGCGGACGGCCGGCGTCGGGCTTCGCCGGAGCACGTCGCGCGCGACCTGCAGGGCTTCTTCGTGCCGCTCCGTGCATAGCAACGGCAGACACAGATTCGCCAGCGTGTTCAGCACGAAATCGTCTTCGCCGCGCTCGAACTGGAGCAGCCTCGCGGCGCGCGTAAAGGCATCGATCGACTCCTCGAATCGCCCCAGCATGCCGTCGACGCCGGCTTGGAGATTGAGCCGCAGTGCGACGACCTTCGCCGGCCAGTCGGTGGCTTCCAGGGATTCCATTTCTTGCGCGGATCGCTGCGCCTCGGCGCATCGGCCGAGGTGCAGCAGGCCGAAGCCCTTGCGATAAAGCCCCAGGTGCACGCGCCGCGGGCTGCCGACGCGGCGATAGATTCGCTCCGCGCGCTCGATCATGTCGACCAGTTGGGTCGACGGCAGGCGACCGTGCGTTCCCAAGGCGCACAGACCCGTCCAGAACAGCTCGGCCGTCTCCGGCGCCACGCACTCGTCGACGCGATCGCGAAGCGGCAGCATCGCCTGCATCGCCTCGGTCGAAAGCCCCAGCATGCGCAGTGCCTCGCTGGAACTGGCGGCGATGCCGATCGCAAGCGGCCGACTCCCTGACGGGCCATTGCTCCAGGCGCGGGCGGCGCGCAGGTTGTCGACTTCAGGCGCCAGCCGTTGCAGGAACTCGGCCATGCTCAACGCGCCGCGAATCTGCTCGTTCTTCGCCACCTCCGCTTGCCTGAAGAGGCCCCACACGGCGTCGGCGTGACGCGCAGACAAGCGATCGGCCTCGCCGGCCTCGGTGAGCCTCTCCAACGCGTACGCTCGCGTGACTTCCAGCAGCCGATAGCGCGGCGGGTCTGCATCGTCGGCAACGACGAGGGACTTGTCGATCAGCGCGACGAGCGCGTCCAGCACGCCCCAGGCATCGAGCGCCGCAGGGTCGCCGTCGACATCAGCCCGCGCGTCGGCATCGGCCGCCACCTGCTGGGCGAGTTGCAGCGTGAAGCCGCCGACGAACACCGCGAGGCGACGCAGCAGCTTGCTTTCGATCGGCGACAGCAGGCTGTGCGTCCAGTTGAAGGTGGCGCGCAGCGTTTGGTGTCGCGGACCGAATCGGGGATCGCCCAGCCCGAGCACGCGCAGACTTTCGAGGAGCCCGGAGCGCAGCCCCCGGACACCGAGGACCTGCACGCGCGCGGCAGCCAATTCGATCGCAAGCGGCACGCCGTCGACGTGGCGGCACACCTCGGCGACGGCGGCCGCGTTGCGATCGCTCAGACGAAATCTCGGGTCGGCGGCGGCCGCCCGCGCCTCGAACAACGCCATGGCGCCGAAGGTCCGCGGGTCTGCCGCCGCGACGTCGGTCGGCACCGCCAGCGGGGGCACATGGAACCGCTGCTCCTGCGGCAGATGCAGCGCCTGGCGACTCGTCACCAGAAGCGCGAGTCGGGTCGATCTGGCCAGCAGCGTCGTCGCCAGGGCGGTCGCGGCCTCGCGCAAGTGCTCCGCGTTGTCCAGCAAGAGCAACACCGAGCGGGACCGCAGCGCGAGCGCCAGCTCGTCGGTCGGATCGCGGTGCGCGGGTAGCCCGATGCCAACGTTGCGGGCGACGGCTGTCGGCACGTGGTCCGGGTCCTCGACCGGGGCCAGATCGACGAACCAGACGCCATCGGACCAACGCTCGCGCTGGGCATGGGCCGCCGCCAACGCCAGACACGTCTTGCCGATGCCGCCGGTGCCGACCAGCGTCACCAGGCGGTGCTTCTCGAGCAACGCCGACACCGTGGCGAGCTCGTCGGTCCGGCCGTACAACGCCGGCAGCGAGATCGCCAGATTGCCCGGAGAAGTGGCCGGCGCGGGCGTTGCGCCGACTCTGGCTTCGTGGTCCTGGGACGGGTCCGGCTGCAGTGGGTGGATGAATCGGTAGCCGCGGCCCGGAACGGTCGAGATCACCTCGCGCCCGAGCACCTTGCGCAGGGCGGAGACATGGACGTGGATGTTGGCTTCCTCGACCACCTGGCGCGGCCAGACAATGTCGAGCAACTCGTTCTTGGTCACCATGCGCCCGTCGCTGGCGATGAGCGCGACCAGGATGTCGAACGCCCGCGTGCTCAGCTTGGCGACCCTGCCGTCGATCAACAGGCGACGCTCGGCCTGTTGCACGACGAAGCGGCCGAACTCGATCTCCTGACCGGTCGAATCGGCGCTCATGGCGAGGCGGCTCCGGGACCGTGCATTTAGAAGTCTTTAGAGGTCCGTCGCGCACGTTAAGGACGTCGCTGCGGAGCCGGGCGGAATATTCCGGCATTGTGAAGCACCCCCCCAGCTCGTTACGACCGATGCGGCGCGTCGCAGGGACCGAGCGCCTCGGTGGCGATCCGGCCCGTCGGGACGAGTCCTCGATGCGAGCCCTGGGTGAGCTGATGTTCCCCTTGGTGCTCGCGGATTCCGGCGGCGACACGGCCACGGGTCCGGCGTCCCCGATGACACCGCTGCGTCCTGCACCGCACGCGAAGCCCCGCGAGCGGGGCTGAGCATCGCGACGGAGTAGCCCCGGGTGGGCGAGAGGTCGCCTGTCCGTGGCTGGACAGCGGTCGAGCGCCGAACGAAGCTTCAGCAGACAGACAACACGCGCACGTTCGCGGTTCGCCATCGCGGCGCCGCGCTTCGTCCCAAATCGCTGGTCGCCGTCACCGCGAGCTCTTACCTTTGGCCGGCGTAGCGACTCTGGGCGAAACCATGGACCGACGCCAACTCCTGCAGCGCCTCGCAGCGTCATCGCTGCTTTCCGGACTCGGCCTGTCGCTGCCGCCCGGCTCGAAAGCGACCCGGGCGCCGATGCAGCGCGTGCGTCCCGGCGACCCCGGCTGGCCTTCGCCCGATTGCTGGGCCACGCTCGGGCGCGCCGTCGAAGGGCGACTCGTCGCCGTGCGCTCGCCGCTCGCCGACTGCGTGGCTCAGGCGCCGAGCGCGCGCTGTGATGCGTTCTTCAAGTCGATGAAGAACCCCTACTTCCTCGGCGACGAGGTCGGCCTCACGCAGACGCTCGGCTGGGTCGGTGCATGGACTTCGGCGCCGAGCCCCTACGCGGTCGCCTGCAAGACGATCGCCGACATCGTCGCTGCCGTGAACTTCGCGCGCGAGCACAACCTGCGCCTCGTCGTCAAAGGCGGCGGCCACAGCTATCTCGGCACGTCGTGTGCGGCCGACTCGCTGCTCGTCTGGACGCGCGCCATGAACGACGTCCGCCTGCACGATTCCTTCGTCGGCGAAGGCTGCAGCGGGCGCGTGGCGGCGCAGCCGGCGGTCTCGGTGGGCGGCGGCGCGATCTGGGCGCACGCCTACGACGCTGTCACGACGAAAGGCGGCCGCTACGTGCAGGGCGGCGGCTGCGTCACCGTCGGCGTCGCCGGCCTCGTACAGGGCGGCTGCTTCGGCAGTTTCTCGAAAAGGTACGGCATGGCGGCTGCCTCGTTGCTCGAAGCCGAGGTGGTGACTGCCGACGGCGCCGTGCGCATCGCCAACGCCTGTACGAATCCCGATCTCTACTGGGCCTTGAAGGGCGGCGGCGGCGGCAGCTTCGGCGTGGTCACGCGCATGACGCTTCGCACGCACGAACTGCCGGCCTTCTTCGGCGTCGTCTCGATGACGATCCATGCCGCGTCCGACGACGCCTTCCAGAGCCTCGTCGGCCGCTTCCTGAGCTTCTATCGCGAGAGCCTCTTCAACCCGCACTGGGGCGAGATCGTCAACGTCAAGCCCGGGCGGCGGCTCGACATCGCCATGGTCTTCCAGGGGCTCGACCAGGCGCAGGCCGAAGCCACGTGGGCGCCGTTTCTGGGCTGGGTCAAGAGCGTGGGCGTCGAGCTCGCGTTCACGTCGGCGCCGACGATCATCGCCGCGCCGGCACGCGTGTGGTGGGATCCCGCGATACTGCGCGTCTACGCTCCCGAGCACGTTCGATTCGACGATCGGCCGGGGGCGAGCCCCGACAACTTCTACTGGCCGGGCAACGCGGCCGAAGCGGGACACGTGCTGTACGGATTCACGTCGACCTGGCTGCCCGCGCGCCTGCTCGAGCGCGACCGGCACGATGCGCTCGTTGCCGCGCTCACGGCGGCGGCGGCACATGCCACCGTCGAGATCCATCTGCAGAAGGGCCTCGCCGGCGCGCCCGCCGAAGCCACTGCTGCCGCCGGCGAGACGGCGATGAACGCGCAGGTGCTCGACGCTTTCGCGCTCGCCATCGTTGCCAGCGAGGGACAGCCGGCGTACCCGGGCGTGCCGAATCACGAGCCCGACCTCGATACAGCGCGTTCGAGCGCCCAGCGCATACACGCCGCGACGAAGGAGTTGCGCAAAGTGCTCGCTGCTGCAGCCGCCGGGTCGTATGTGGCCGAAAGCGATTTCTTCGAGCCCGATTGGCAGCAGGCCTACTGGGGCCAGAACTACGAGCGCCTGCGCGTCGTGAAAGCGAAGTTCGACCCGACCGGGCTCTTCTTCGTGCACCACGGCGTGGGCAGCGAGGAATGGAGCGCCGATGGCTTCAGCAAGCTCGCCGCCTGACCCGAGTCGCGCGGCCTTCGAGGCCGACGTCTTCCCGTGGGGGCGCGGCCTCGTGCTGCTCTGGGTCGTGTTCTGGCTGCTGATGTTCTTGGTCGGCGTCCAGGAGGAGTGGCGCAACGGCGGGCGCAGCATCTTCCGCCCGGCCGTCGACTACGCCACGTCGGCTGCAGTGGCGACTGCCGTCGCGGTGCTGCAACTGCGCCGCGCGCAACATGCCGACGCGCTCCTGAAGACGCCGCTGCGCTGGTTCGCCCACCTCTGGTCGTGGATGCCGCTGATCGCGCCCGCCTACGTGGCCGCCACGTACGCGTTGCGCCATGCGGTCTTCTTCCTCGCTGGCATGCCGTACAGCCACGGGCCGTGGTCCGAGGTGGCGCGCTACGAGATCGTCAAGTTCCTGCTCTTCTACGCGTTGTTCAGCGGCGTTCACTTCGGCCTGCGCTCGTACGCGGCCTGGAACGCCGAGCGCCTGCGCGGCGAGTACCTGGCCCGGCTCACGCAGGAAGCGCGCGTGGCGCAGCTCACGCAGCAGATCCAGCCGCACTTCCTGTTCAACGCGCTCAACACGGTGTCGTCGCTCATCCACAGCGACGCGCCGCTCGCCGACGCGTTGCTGACGCGCCTGGCCGTGCTGCTGCGCGCCGCCACCGAAGCGAGTCATCAGCCGCAGCATTCGCTGGCCGACGAGCTGACGCTGCTCGAGTCCTATGTGCTCATCATGAGTGAGCGCTTCGCCGGTCGCGTGCGGGTGCAGTGGCAGATCGACACCGAAGCGCGTGCCTGTTGCGTGCCCACGCTCGGGCTGCAGCCGCTGCTCGAGAACTGCTTTCAGCACGTGGTGGAGCACCGGCGGCAGTGCACCGGCATCGTCGTGCGCGCGCGGCGCGACAATGCGGGCGGCCGGCTCATCGTCGAGATCGAGAACGACGGCGAGATGCCGTCGCAGGCTCCTTTGCCGGGCGTGGGCCTCGGCAACCTGCAGCAACGCCTGGCCGCGCTCTACGGCGCCGGCGCGGTGCTCACGCTGTCGTCGCAACCGCCGGGCAAGACCACGGCCCGGGTCGAGCTGCCATGCGTGTGCTGATCGTCGACGACGAGGCACCGGCGCGCGCCAAGCTGCGGCGCATGCTCGGCGGCTTTGCCGACGTCGAGATCGTCGGCGAGGCGGCCGACGGCGGCGCCGCGCTCGAGCTCGTCGCGCGAGTGGCGCCCGACGCGCTGTTCGTCGACATCCAGATGCCCGAGATCGGCGGCTTCGATCTTGCCGCCTCGCTGCCCGACAACGCGCCGGCGCTCGTCTTCGTGACGGCGTTCGACCAGTACGCGTTGCAGGCGTTCGAGGCGCAGGCGATCGACTACCTGCTCAAGCCCATCGTTCCCGATCGCCTCGACCTGGCGCTGCAGCGTCTGCGCGTCTTCGTTCGCGGCGCGGAAGAAGGCCGCAGCAACGGAAGAACGCGCACCGGCCCGCCGCGCCAGTTGCTCGTCACCGACCGCGGCCGCACGCACATCGTGCGCTGCGTCGACATCGCCTGGCTCGAGGCCGCCGACAACTACGTGCAGCTGCACCTGGGCGGTCGGTCGCTGCTAATGCGGCGCACCTTCACCGGCCTGCTCACCGACCTCGGGCCGCCCTTTGTCCGCACCCATCGCAGCGCCGCGGTCGCGCTGGCGCAGGTGAGCGAATTGCGGCCGCGCGAAAACGGCGACGCGATCGTCGTTCTGCACGATGGCACCCGGGTGCCGTGCAGCCGGCTGTATCGGAACAGGCTCGTCGCCCTGCTGACGAGCTGAAGCCGCCGCCATCGCGGGCGCGTCGCCGGTGTCGCCGCTGCTGGCAGGATTCACGACGAACTTGTTACTCACCGCTCAGCGAACGCTCGCGTAGATTTGTCTTGCGACGCCGATCCGAGGCGTACCGCAAGCAGAGTCCGCACCGAGCGCAGCTCGAAAGGAGATAGGTCATGAACGAGAAGAGAATGGTGGAGCAGCGGGAGGGGCATCTCGCGATGAACACACCGCCGATCGTGTCTT
>DASXIP010000526.1:0-3531 GCA_036497875.1 Caldimonas sp. | reverse complement strand
CGCCCAGGAGCCGCTCGGCAAGTGTCCGAAGACGAACGGCAGCGTTTTCGAGTTCGGCGCCAACTATGTCTGCGAGCACTCGGTCGGGCCGGCGCCGACGTGCGATTTCAAGAGCGGCAAGGTCATCCTGCAGCAGCCGGTCGCGCGCGAGCAGATGACGAAGCTCCTCGCGACCGGCGCCACCGACCTGCTCGAGGGCTTCGTCTCCAACAAGACACGGCGCAAGTTCAAGGCGCGCCTCCAGTGGGACGCGAAGGAGGGCAAGGTCGCGTTCGCGTTCGAGCCGCGGCCCGAGCGCAGATCGGCGGCGAAGAAGGCTGTTGCGACTGCACTCCCGGTCACTGCGGTCGCTGCCAGCGGGTCTGCGGAGCTGGCGAAGAAGACTCCGGCGAAGAAGACACCGGCGAAGAAGGCCACCGCCGAACGCGTGGTCGCGAAGAAGGCGGTGGTCTCGAAGAAGGCGGTCAAGCGCGCGGCGGCAAAGACCGGCTGAAAGGTCAGCGGCGGCGCTGCGCGGGAACAACACTGGCGGCGGCGCGGGGCGCCGGATGGCATCGGTCGGCCCGCGGCGGGGGCACACTCTCGATCGGATCAGGAGTCGATCGTGAAGCCAACGTCTGCCGTTCGCTGCGCCGTGCTCGCCGCCGCGTTGCTCGTTCTTGCGCAAATCGCTGCCGACGCGCAGGTGCCCGTGACTAAGGCGCCGCCGCGCCTGCCCACCTCCTCGCAGACGTCGCAGATTCCCGGCGTGGTCGACACCGGCACGCCGGGCGGGAGCGATTCGGTGCAGCTCGGCACGCCGGTGATGTCGAACTCCATGAGCCATGGTTCGGCGCTGAAGGGGGGCTCGGCCGCGGCCCGCGCCGCGGCGCGACCGAAGCCGACCGCGAGCAGTGCCGACTGCACCAAGCCAGTCGTGCCGAGCAGGGATGACAACAAGGCGACTCCGGCGGTCCCGCCGAAGCCGGGCGTCAACGGCAAGGCAACGTCGCCGCCGACCGCTGCCAAGCCGCCGGTCGCGCCCGGATCGACCCGCATCGACTGCTGATCTCGGTCGCTCGCGACGCAAGCCCGGGCCAAGCTCGCGTTGGCCAATTCGAAGCTCGCCGTGTTCGGCGCGATCGCGGCCAACGTCGCGATCGCGGCGATGAAGTTCGTCGGCGCGGCAGCGACCGGCAGCTCGGCGATGCTCTCGGAAGGAGTCCACTCGCTCGTCGACACCGGCGATGGCGTCCTTCTTCTCGTCGGCATGCATCTCGCCGATCGGCCCGCCGACGAGCGGCACCCGTTCGGATATGGCAAGGAGCTTTACTTCTGGAGCCTGATCGTCGCCGTCATGATCTTCGGCGTCGGCGGCGGCGTCTCGATCTACGAGGGCATCCTGCGCCTGCTCGAGCCGAAGCCCCTCGAGGACGCCGGCTGGAGCTACGCGATCCTCGGCGCGGCGGCGGTGTTCGAAGGCACGAGCCTCGCGATTGCGGTGCGCCAGTTCAGGCGCAGCATCGGCGACGCGCCGTTCTGGGCCTCGCTGCGATCGAGCAAGGATCCGGCGCTGTACACCGTCATCGCGGAGGACGCTGCCGCCCTCGCCGGGCTGGCGGCGGCCGCGATCGGCGTCTGCGCCAGCCATGCGTTCGCCATGCCGGCATTCGACGCCGGCGCGTCGATCGTCATCGGCCTGTTGCTCTGCAGCGTCTCGAGCGTGCTCATCGTCCAGGCAAGAAGGCTTCTCGTCGGCGAGGCGGTCGAGACCGAGATGGCAGAGTCGATCCGGTCGATCGCCCAGGCCGAGCCCAACGTGCACCGCGCCGGCTGGCCGCTGACGATGCACCTCGGCCCCGACGACGTGCTGCTCGCGCTCGACGCCGAGTTCAGGACCGGCGTTCCCGCCGAGGAGGTCTCGCGCGCCGTCTACCGGATCGAAGATGCAGTGCGCCAGCGCTTCCCGGAGATCGGCCGCATCTACATCGAGTCTCGCCGCGTCAGTCAGCGCGACACCGAGCCCGCGGCACCCGCGCCTTGACGGCGCGCCTTCAGACCTGGACGCCGATCGAGGCGGTGTCCACGAGCTCGTTGAAGAGCGCGAGCGAGGCCTTGCCCGAGACCGCGTACGGATCGAGCAGCGTCGCTTCGGAATACTTGAGCACGAGCGCCGGATTGAGCCGGTTCATGTGGACCTGGCCCATCGCCCAGCTGGCAAAGCTGCGCTCGCCGATTTCCTCGTAGCTGAGGAGGGCGACGTCGGCATGGCGTTCGTCCTGCGCGATCCGGTTGTAGAGCTTGCTGACGGCGTTGCGGCCGCCCTCGAGCACCTGCATGAAGACGTGCGAGTTGGCGCAGAAGCAGAGCACGCCGGTGACGCCGACGTGCTGGTTGTGCTCCTTCGATCGCCGCAGGATCGCCGCGACCGCGTCGGCGTCGACGCCGCTCGCGGCACGGCTGGCATAGAGTAGGCGGACCAGCATCGCTTCCTCCCCTCAGGATTTCTTGGCGAGCAGCGACAGGAACTCGCGGCGCAGGCTCTGGTTCTTCAGGAACGCGCCGCGCATGACGCTGTTGGTCATCATCGACGCGTCGTCCTTGACGCCGCGCCAGTGCATGCAGAAGTGGTCGGCCTCCATGACGATCGCGAGGCCGTCGGGCTTGACGCGCTCCTGCAGGTCCTCGGCGAGCATCGTCACCGCCTCTTCCTGGATCTGCGGCCGGCTCATGATCCAGTCGCAGATGCGGACGTACTTGGACAGGCCGACCAGGTTCGAGTGCTCGTTCGGCAACAGGCCGATCCAGACCTTGCCGAGAATCGGACAGAGGTGGTGCGAGCACGCGCTTCGCACCTTGATCGGGCCGACGATCATCAGCTCGTTGAGGCGCGTGACGTTGGGAAATTCGGTGACCGATGGCGGCGCTGCGTAGCGGCCCCTGAAGACCTCGGTCAGGAACATCTTGGCGACGCGCTTGGCGGTGTCGTTCGTGTTGTGGTCGCTCTCCGTGTCGATGACGAGCGCCCGCAGGACACCCTGCATCTGCTGTTCGACCTCGGCGCGCAACTCGTCGAGCTCGCCCTCCTCGATGAACTCGGCGATGTTGTCATTCGCGTGGTAGCGGCAATTCGCGCCGATCAGCCGGTAGCGGATGCGGTCCGACGCCGGCATGCGCTGGAGGTCCGCCTCGTTGCGAAAGATCGGGGTGGGCTTCTCGCCGGCCATGTGGACGCTGCTTGCGTGGTGGGGTGGCGAGCGTACCGCACTCGCGGCGCCCCCTCTTCCGGGCGGGGCTGCCGACCCGACCGCCAGCGCGGCGCGCCCCGGTGCGCTGCGCCCTAGACTCTGCCCGGTGCCCGCACCCGCATCGACTGCCGCGCTGCCGCTCGCGCGCCTGCTCGGTCATGTTGCCAACGCCGTCGCTGCCGTGCGGAGCGGGCGCTCGCTCAACGACGCGCTCGCGCGCTGCCCGTTGCCGGCGCGCCCGGGTTCGCAGGCGCTCGCCTTCCACGCTTTGCGATGGCTCGGCGCGGCAGAAGTTGTTCGCGGC
>DASXIP010000525.1:0-5712 GCA_036497875.1 Caldimonas sp. | reverse complement strand
CCCGAGACGATCGGCAGCCAGATGGCGAGGCTGAGAAGAGGCATGTTGTTCTTGTTGGTCGGCGCCCGCCGTCAGCGGGCCGCGAGGGTGGCGAGATAGGGCCAGAGCTGCCAGGTCATGAGGCCGATGACGCCGACGATCATGACCAGCGCGTACCAGTACAGATAGCCGCTCTGGAGGCGTCGGCTGATGACGGCGAAGCCGCCGATCGCGCGCGCCGAGCCGTCGATCAGGATGTTGTCGATGACGCCGACGTCGCCGCCGCGCCAGAGGCCCGTTCCCACGAGCCGCGCGCCGCGGGCGAGCACGTTCTCGTTGAACCAGTCGAAGTAGTACTTGTTGTCGAGCAGGCGGTAGAGAAAGGAAAAGCGCCGCTGGATCGCCGCCGGGATGTCGGGCCGGCGCAGATAGAGGAACCACGACGCGACGACGCCCGCGAGGGCAAGCCAGAAGATCGGCCCGCCCAACGCGTCGACGGCCATCGTGACCGGCCCGTGGAAGTCGCGCGCAAGCTCCTCCATCGCCGGATGGCGCTCGGCGAGAACGGCGATCGAGTCCTTGAAGAAGTCGCCGAACAGCATCGGGCCGATCGTCATGAAGCCGATCACGACCGAGGGGATCGCCAGTGCGACGAGCGGCAGCGTGACGACCGCGGGCGACTCGTGCGGCGGCGCGGCGTGCGCGTCGTGCGCGTGCGGGTCGGGCTCGGCGTGGTTGTCCTGCGCGGGCGGCGGGAACGGCTTGTCGCGGAAGCGCTCGGGCCCGTGGAAGACGAGGAAGTACATCCGGAACGAATAGAACGCGGTGACGAAGACGCCGGCGGCGACCGCGAAGTAGGCGAAACCGGCCCCCAAGAGCTGGCTAGCGTGCACCGCCTCGATGATCGAGTCCTTCGAGTAGAAGCCGGCGAAGAAGGGCGTCCCGATCAGGGCCAGCGAGCCGACCAGCGACGTGATCCACGTGATCGGCATGTACTTCCGGAGGCCTCCCATGTTGCGGATGTCCTGGTCATGGTGCATGCCGATGATCACCGAGCCGGCGGCGAGGAAGAGCAGCGCCTTGAAGAACGCGTGCGTCATCAGGTGGAAGACGCCGACCGAATAGGCCGAGGCACCGAGCGCGACTGTCATGTAGCCGAGCTGGGAGAGCGTCGAGTAGGCGACGACTCGCTTGATGTCGTTCTGGATGACGCCCAGAAAGCCCATGAAGAGCGCCGTGATCGCGCCGATCGTCATCACGACCGAGAGCGCGGTATCGGACAATTCGAACAGCGGCGACATCCGCGCGACCATGAAGATGCCCGCCGTCACCATCGTCGCCGCGTGGATCAGCGCCGAGATCGGCGTCGGGCCCTCCATTGAATCGGGCAGCCAGACGTGGAGCGGGAATTGCGCGCTCTTGCCCATCGCGCCGATGAAGAGGCAGATGCAGATCACCGTGACGAGCCGCCAGTCGCTCGCCGGGAACACCATCTGGGCGAGTTCGCCGCCGCGTGCGAATGCCTCGCGATAGTCGAGCGTGCCGGCGAAGGCGACGATCAGGCCGATGCCGAGGATGAAGCCGAAGTCGCCGACCCGGTTGACGATGAACGCCTTCAGACTGGCGAAGATCGCCGTCGGCCGCGTGTACCAGAAGCCGATCAGCAGGTACGAGACGAGGCCGACCGCCTCCCAGCCGAAGAAGAGCTGGAGGAAGTTGTTGCTCATGACGAGCATGAGCATCGAGAACGTGAACAGCGAGATGTAGCTGAAGAAGCGCTGGTAGCCGGGGTCGTCGGCCATGTAGCCGACCGTGTAGACGTGGACCATCAGCGAGACGAAGCTCACCACCGTCATCATCATCGCCGTCAGGCCGTCGACGAGGAAGCCGATCTCCATCTTCAGCGCGCCGACGCGCATCCACTCGTAGATGGTCCCGTTGAAGCGCGCTCCCTCCGTGACGACGGCGTAGAGAACCCAGCTCGAGATCAGGAACGAGACGAGAACGCCGAGGATCGTGATCGTGTGCGCGCCGGCGCGGCCGATCTGCTTGCCGAACAAGCCGGCGACGACGGCGCCGACGAGCGGCGCGAGCGGGACGACGGTGAGGAGCGCCGGCGAGAGCGTGGTTGTCACGTCAGCCTTTCAGCGAATCGAGCTCGTCGACCGCGATCGTCAAGCGGGTGCGGAACAGGACGACGAGGATCGCGAGTCCGATCGCCGACTCCGCCGCGGCGACGGTGAGGATGAAGAAGACGAACACCTGCCCCGCCATGTCGCCGAGGTAGTACGAGAAGGCGACGAAGTTGAGGTTGACGGCGAGCAGCATCAGCTCGATCGCCATCAGGAGCACGATCAGGTTCCTGCGGTTGAGGAAGATGCCGATCACCGACAACGCGAACAGGATCGCGCCGAGCGAAAGGTAGTGGCCGAGCGTCACCGGGCCGAGGGTCATCTCCGGTCTCCCACGGGCTTGGGTGCGTAGCTCGCCGCGTCGCGGAGCACGTCCTCCGCCTTCAGCGAGACGATGCGAACGCGGTCTGCCTTCTTTGCCTTGACCTGCTCCGACGGGTCGACGTGCTTGGTGTCCTTGCGCGCGCGGTGCGTCAGCGAGATCGCCGCGATGATGGCGACGAGCAGCAGCACCGCGGCGATCTGAAGCGGGTAGAGATAGCGGGTGTAGACCTCGGTGCCGAGCAGCTTGGTATTGCCGAGCTTGAGCGCCGCGGCGCTCGCCGCTGGCGCGTCGATGAGCCTGAACCCGGGCAGCAGCACCGCCGCCATTTCGAGCGCGATGACGACGCCGACGATCGCCGCGACCGGGAAGTGACGCCAGAAGCCGGAGCGCAGCGACCCGAGGTCGACGTCGAGCATCATGACGACGAACAGGAACAGCACCATCACCGCGCCGACGTAGACGAGGACGAGCGCGATCGCGAGGAACTCGGCGCGCAGCAGGATCCAGACGCACGCCGCGCTGAAGAACGCGAGGACCAGGAAGAGCGCGGCATAGACCGGGCTCTTCGCGGTGATGACGCGAAACGCCGCCACCAGGAGGACGGCGGAGAAGACATAGAAAAGCGCGGTGTTGGCGTCCATGGTCTCGAGGCTCAGCGGTACTTCGCGTCCGCCTCTTTCGCCGCCGCGATCTCCTTTTCGAAGCGGTCGCCGATCGCGAGCAGCATGTCCTTCGTGAAGTAGAGGTCGCCGCGCTTCTCGCCGTGGTATTCGAGGATGTGCGTCTCGACGATCGAGTCGACCGGGCAGCTCTCCTCGCAGAAGCCGCAGAAGATGCACTTGGTCATGTCGATGTCGTAGCGCGTCGTCCGCCGCGAGCCGTCGTCGCGAACGTCGCTCTCGATCGTGATCGCGAGCGCCGGGCAGACCGCCTCGCACAGCTTGCAGGCGATGCAGCGCTCCTCGCCGTTGTCGTAGCGGCGCAGCGCATGCAGGCCGCGAAAGCGCGGGCTGAGCGGGGTCTTTTCCTCGGGGTACTGGATCGTCACCTTCTTCGACAGGAAATGGCGGCCGGTGAGCCGCATGCCCTTGAAGAGCTCGCCGAGCATGAAGCTCGACAGGAAGTCCTTGATCGGTGAGGCCTCGGCCATGGCTTGCTCTCTTACTTCCAGATGTTCCAGGGCGACTGGATCACGAGGCCGACGACGACCAGCCAGACCAGCGTCACCGGAATGAAGATCTTCCAGCCGAGGCGCATGATCTGGTCGTAGCGGAACCGCGGAAACGTCGCCCGCACCCAGAGGAACATCGTCGCGATGACGAAGGTCTTGGCGAACAGCCAGAGCCAGTTCCAGAACCACATCGTCTGGACGATCCAGTCGGGCGTCTGCATCCCGAACAGGGCGAACGAGACCGGCGCGTACCAGCCGCCGAGGAACATGACCGAGGCGAGCGCCGAGACGAGGATGATGTTGGCGTACTCGGCGAGGAAGAACATCGCGAAGGCCATTCCCGAGTACTCGACCATGTGGCCGGCGACGATCTCCGATTCGCCCTCGACGACGTCGAACGGCGCGCGGTTGGTCTCGGCGATTCCGGCGATGACGTAGACGCCGAAGATCGGCAGCAGCGGCAGCCAGTTCCAGCTCAGGAAATCGACGCCGTGGGCAGCGAACCAGCCGCGCTCCTGGCCGGTGACGATATCGGTCATGTTGAGGCTCGCCGAAACCATCAGCACGACGACGAGCGCGAAGCCCATCGCGATCTCGTAGCTCACCATCTGCGCCGACGCGCGCAGCGCGCCGAGGAACGCGTACTTCGAGTTCGACGCCCAGCCGGCGATGATGACGCCGTAGACCTCCATCGACGTGATCGCCATCAGGAAGAGCAGCCCGGCATTGATGTTCGCAAGCGCCTTCTCGGGACCGAACGGAATCACCGCCCACGCCGCCAGCGCCGGCATGATCGTCATCACCGGGCCGAGGAAGAAGAGGCCCCGATTGGCCGCCGTCGGGACGATGATCTCCTTGAAGATCAGCTTGACGGCGTCGGCGATCGGCTGCAGCAGGCCCCACGGGCCGACGCGATTCGGGCCCGGACGGATCTGGGTCCAGCCGATCGCCTTGCGCTCCCACAGCGTCAGGTAGGCGACGAGCAGCAGCAGGGGGACGACCACGGCGACGATGCGCGTCAGTGCCCAGATCGTCGGCCAGGCGACGCCGAAGGTCGATGCGCCGAAGGTGGTGATCGAATCGATCATGTGCCGGCGGCCTCAGGCGATCGTCGAGGCGGCGGCGCCTGCGCGCTCGACGACAAGCTCGAGGCGCGCGTTCATCGCGCCGAGCGGCGTCGTCAGCGGATGCGCGGCGGCGACACGCAGCACGTTCGACGCCAGCGAAGGGTCGACGCGCGCCGGCAGGACCACCGAGCCGTGGCCGCTGCTGACGCGCACCAGCGTGCCGTCGACGATGCCGCGCGCGCGAGCGAGCTCGCTCGGCACGCCGATGGCGGGAGCGCGCGCATCGGCCGTGAGCTGCAGCGCCGGCGCGCGACGGACGATCGGGTCGGTCGCGTAGATCGGCACGTCGGCGATGCGCTCGAGCCCGCCGTCGCCGCGGGCTGGCAGCGCGATGCGGCCGCCCTCGCCTGCCGCGGTGGCCGCGAGGCGGCTCGCGATCGTCGATTCGTCACCGAGCGCTTCGGCGCGCACTTCTTCGGAGGTCTCGAACGAGAAGCCGCTCATGCCGAGCAGGTTGCCGAGCACGCGCAGCACCTTCCACGCCGGCCGCGCTTCGGCGAACGGCTTGACGACGCCGTGGAACGACTGGACGCGGCCTTCGGTGTTGACGAACGTGCCGGACGTCTCGGTGAACGGTGCGATCGGCAGCAGCACGTCGGCGATGTCGTCGCCGGCCTCGGGCGCGAACGGCGTCAGGGCGACGACCATCTCGGCTCGGCCGAGAGCATCGAGCGCCGCCTCGCCGTTGGCGGTGTCGAGCGCAGGATCGAGGTTCAGCAGCAGGCAGGCCTTGAGCGGCGCGTCGGCGGCGAGCATCTGCGCCGCGCCGAGGCCGCCGGGCTTCGCGTTGGCGCCGACGAGCTGTGCGCCGACGGCATTGGCGCCATCGCCGAGCCAGCCGAACGTGGCGCCGGTCTGCTCGGCGATCCAGCGGGCGAGGCGCTCGATCACCGCCGCATCGGCGTGCTGGCTCGCGGCGTTGCCGAGTAGCACGGCCTTTTGCGCGCCGCTCTGCAAGGCGACGGCGATCGCCTTCGC
>DASXIP010000524.1:0-6524 GCA_036497875.1 Caldimonas sp. | reverse complement strand
GCGCGACCGCGGCGGCTAGGAGCCTCACTTGACGAAGCTGTTGAGCTGGATGATCGGCAGCAGGACCGCGAGGACGATCAGCATGACGACGCCGCCCATGCCGACGATGAGCAGCGGCTCGAGGATCGTCGCCATCTGCAGCGCGCGCCGCTGCACCTCGCCGCCGAGTTGCTTGGCAGCGCGGTCGAGCATCTCGGGCAGCTGGCCGGTCTGCTCGCCGAGGCGCGAGAACATCGACAGGATGCCGGGGAAGCGCTTCTTGCCGGCGAGCGCCGAGGCGAGCGGCGCGCCTTCGCGAACCTGGACGAGCGCGTCCATGGCGTCGGCACGCATGGCGCGGTTCGACAGCGTCTCGGCCGCTGCCTGCAGCGCCTTCAGGATCGGCACCCCGGCGCCGGCAAGCATCGCCAGCGTGCCGGCGAAGCGCGCCGCGTTGTAGCCGCGCGCGAGTCTGCCGATCAGCGGCAGGCCGAGAAAGCCGGCGTCGAAGCGCTGGCGAAAGGCGGGGTTGCGCAGCATCGCGGCGAGCGCGCCGGCGCCGCCGACGATGACGAGGATCAGCAGCCAGCCCCAGCCGCGCAGGAAGTCGCTGAACGCCATCATCGCGATCGTCAGCAGCGGCAGCGATCGCTTCGTGCTCGTGAACACTGTCGCCACCTGCGGCACGACGTAGGTGACGAGGAAGATCACGATGATGACCGCGATGACCGACACGATCGCCGGATAGAGCGTGGCGCCGATCAGCCTACCCTTGAGCTCCTGACGCGCCTCCAGGTCGTCTGCCAGGCGCTCGAGAACGAGGCCGAGCGCGCCGCTCTGCTCGCCGGCGGCGACGACGCCGCGATAGACGTCGTCGAACTCGCGCGGTGCGCTGGCGAGCGCGCGTGCGAACGGCGCGCCGGCGTTGACCTCGCTACGCAGGTGGGCGACGAGCTCGCGCTGGCGATGGTCTTCGGCCTCGTCGGCGAGCGCCGTCAGCGCGCGCTCGAGCGGCAGGCTCGAGCCGACGAGCCCAGCGAGCTGGCGCGTCCAGACGGCGAGTGCGGTCGCGTTGAAGACCTTGCGCGAGAAATTGAAGGCGGCGCTCTCGCTGCCGCCCGTCGCCACCTGCGCGACCGCGAGCGGAACCAGTGCCTGCGCGCGCAATTGCGAGCGTGCGGCGCGCATGTTGTCGGCCTCGACGAGGCCGTTTTGCGACTTGCCGGCGGCGTCGAGCGCCTCGAAGCGATAGGCAGGCACGTGCTATCCGTGTGCGAAGCGGGGCGGCCTCATGTCATTCGCGGGTGACGCGCATGACTTCCTCGGCCGACGTGACGCCTTCTTCGACCAGGCGCTGACCGTCCTCGCGCATCGACCTCAGCCCTGCCGCGTGCGCGGCGGCGAGAATCGCCGCCTCGGCGGCGCGGCTGTGGATGAGGGCGCGGATGCCGTCGTCGACGTCCATCAGCTCGTAAACGCCGGTGCGGCCTTTGTAGCCCGTCATGGCACACTGAACGCAGCCGACCGGATGCCAGTGGCCGCGCTGGTCGACCTTGCGGCACGCGGTGCAGAGCTTTCGCACCAGGCGTTGGCCGAGCACGCCGATCAGGCTCGAAGAAAGCAGGAACGGCTCGACGCCCATGTCGACCATCCGCGTCACCGTGCTCGGCGCGTCGTTGGTATGCACCGTCGCGAGCACGAGGTGGCCGGTGAGCGACGCCTGGATCGCGATCTGCGCGGTCTCGTAGTCGCGGATCTCGCCGATCATGATGACGTCGGGGTCCTGGCGCAGGATCGCGCGCAGTGCCTTCGCAAAGGTGAGTTCGATCCTGGCGTTGACCTGCGTCTGGCCGATGCCAGCCAGCTCGTACTCGACCGGATCCTCGACCGTCAGCACGTTCGTCTCGGCCGTGTTGACGCGGCCGAGCGATGCGTAGAGCGTCGTCGTCTTGCCCGAGCCGGTCGGGCCGGTGACGAGTAGGATGCCGTGCGGCTGCTGGATCAGGCGATCGAACCGGCGCAACACGTCGCCGCTCATGCCGAGCCCTTCGAGCGTGAACTTCGATTCCGCCTTGTCGAGCAGCCGCAGCACGGCGCGCTCGCCGTGCGCCGACGGCAGCGTCGAGACGCGGACGTCGACGGCGCGGCCGCCGATGCGCAGCGAAATGCGGCCGTCCTGCGGCAGCCTTCGCTCGGCGATGTCGAGCTCGGCCATGATCTTCAGGCGCGAGATCAGCGCCGCGTGCAGCGCGCGGTTGGGCTGCACGACTTCGCGCAAGGTGCCGTCGACCCGGAAACGGACCGAGCTCGAGCGCTCGTAGGGCTCGATGTGGATGTCGCTCGCGCCGTCCTTGGCCGCCTGCGTCAGGAGCGCGTTCAGCATGCGGATGATCGGCTCGTCGTTGCTCGCCTCGAGCAGGTCCTCGATGGCAGGCAGCTCCTGCATCATCCGCGAGAGGTCGACCGCACTCTCGACCTCGCCGATGACGACCGCGGCGCTCGACTCGCCGCCCGCGTAGGCCGCGGCGATGCGGCTGGCGAGGGTCGTCGCCGGCTCGCGCTCGAACGCGTCGATCTCATACATGCGCAGCACCTCGGAGAGCGCCGGCAGACCGACCGTCTCGGCGGCCCAGAGCACTAACCGCGCGCCGTCGTCTTCGAGCAGGACGGTGTGGGCCTTGGCGTAGGCGTATGGCAGCGGGTGGCGCATCGCGTCTCGCCTAGCCGCCGGGCGACGATGCCGGCGCCGGCGCGGGAACGGCCGATGCAGCCGGCGCCGCCGGAACGATCACCGGGACGACGACCGGCACCGGCGGAGTCGTCTCGCTTCTGGGCTGCACGCCCAGCGGCTTGGCCGTTCCCGGCGAGGTCTGCGGCGCGGAGAGCTGGCCGGCGTTTTCGTCGACGTGCCTGAGCGGCGCGATCACCGGCGAATCGTTGATCGGCAAGAACACGTTCGGCGTCGGCTGCATCTCCCGCTGGAAGCCACGGATCTGCTCGTAGCGGTCGAGCGAGATCCTGTTCGCCGTCTCGGCGTCGCGCATCACGACCGGGCGCAGGAAGACCATCAGGTTGGTCCGTGTCTTGGTCCGGCTCTCGCTACGGAACAGCGCCCCGAGGTAGGGGATGTCGCCGAGCAGCGGCACCTTCGACTTGTTCTCGCTGTAGCGGTCTTCGATCAGGCCGCCGAGGACGATGATCTGGCCATCGTCGACGACGACGTTCGATTCGATCGAGCGCTTGTTGGTCGACGGGCCGGCGTTCGAGGTGCCCGGAGCGACCTGGTCCGACAGGCTCGACGCCTCCTGGAAGATCGTCATCCGGATCGTTCCGTTCTCGCCGATCTGCGGCCGGATGCGCAGCGTGATGCCGACGTCCTTGCGCTCGATCGTCTGGAACGGGTTCGAGATCGCAGTGCCGCCGGTATTGGTGAACTGGCCGGTCACGAACGGCACGTTGCTGCCGACGACGATCTTCGCTTCCTCGTTGTCGAGCGTGACCAGGTTCGGCGTCGACGCGATGTTGGTGTTGGCCTGGCTCTGCAGCATCCTGGCGATCGCGGCAAGGCCAATGGTGCCGAAGTAGTTGTGGAGGATGCCGACGTTGAGACCCTCGCCGAGCAGGGACGTCGCGCTGGTCGTGCTGCCGCCGCTCGTGCTGCCGCCGCTCGTCGATCCCGGTGGCGTGAGCTGTGCCGCCGTGATCGCGAGGAGGTTGCCGGTGGTGCCGAAGTTGGTGCCGCCGATGAGGCCGTTGTTGTTGTTCGAGCTCGCGATCAGGCCTTGCCACTGGAAGCCGAAGTCGGCCGCGTTGTCGCCCGTCACCTCGACGATCAGGCTCTCGATGTAGACCTGCGCCCGCCGTTCGTCGAGCTGATCGATCATCAGGCGCACCTGTCGATAGAGCGGCTCCGGTGCGGTGATGATCAGCGAGTTGGTCGCCGGATCGGCCTGGATGAAGCCGCCGGTCGAGGGCCCCGCCGACGGCGTGATCGGCGTCGTCGCAGCGCTCGAGAGGCCGCCCGTCCCGGCCGTGCCGCCAGGATTTGCGCCGAGGTTCTGGGGCGGCGTCGAGGTGACGCCGCCACCACCGCCGCCGCCGCCACCACCACCGCCGCCGCCACCACCGCCGCCGGTGGCGCTGAACGCCGCACGCAGGACGGTCGCGAGCTTGGTCGCATCGGCGTTCTTCAGGTGGACGACCCAGATGTTGCCGGTCGTCGCCGAGCCCTGCGGTGGCAGGTCGAGCTTCGCGATCAACGAGCGGATGCTCGCCATCTTCGCCGGGTTCGGGCTGCGCACGATGAGCGAGTTGCTGCGCCCGTCGACCAGGATCGTCGGCGTCGCAAGCGCCCCCGCAGCGCCGGCCCCGGGAATTGCCGCCGGGCCCGCCACGCCGCCTTCGCCGAGCCGCTGGATCAGCGGCGCGACGTCGCTCGCGACCGCGTATTTCAGCGGGATGACCTCGACGTCGCCGCTCGCCGGCGTGTCCATCGCGGCGATGATCTTGCCGATCCGCTGCAGGTTGTCGGCGTAGTCAGTGATGACCAGCGTGTTGTTGCCGGGATTGGCGTTGATCGTGTTGTTGGGGCTGATCAGCGGCCGGAGAACCGGCACCAGATTGTTCGCGTTCTCGTGGTCGAGGCGGAAGATCTGGGTCAGGATCTGGTCGCCGCGCCGGCCCGCCTCGCCGACCGAGACGGTGCCGGTCTGCAGCTTGGCATCGGCCTCGGGGACGACCTTGAACAGGCCATTGACCTCGACGACGGTGAAGCCGAGGCCGCGCAGCGCAGCGAGAAAGTTGAAGTAGGCCTCGCGCGGCGTCAGCGGCTGCTCGCTGTACAGCGTGATCGTGCCGCGGACGCGCGGATCGACGATGAACTGCTGGCGCAGGATCGCCGACATGGCGCGCGCGACCCCTTCGATGTCGGCGTTGACGAAGTTGAGAGTCACCGGCTCGCCGCGGAATCGTGCCGCGCTCGGGGTGGTCTGCGCGAAGGCGCCCGGCATCGGCGCCGAGCCGACGATGAGCGCCGCCGCAACCGCCGTGGCGCCGGACTTGCGCAGCCAGGTCGCGCGCGAAGCGCAAGTTCGTTGCATCGTCATCCGATCGAAATGATCGATCGCGCGCCGTCGCGGCGACCGATGATGTTGAGAAGGTTCGACAGCGCCGGCTCGTCGGCGGTTTCGGCGCGGGCCTCGCCGCGGAACTTGACGCCGCCCGGTCCCCAGGTGCCGTTGCCGGTCAGCTGGAGGGCGCCTTCCTGCGTCGCCACGGTCAGCAGCGTCGGGCCGTTGCTGGAGCCCGTCAGCGCGACGCGATAAGTGCCGAGCGTCTCGAGCGTCGTCAGGCGCGACGATACCTGCTCGAGGACCAGCTCGACGCGACCGTCGAGGCGCCAGCGGCCCTCGACCGACTCGATCGTCACTCCCGGCGACAGGAGGCGGAAGCTACCGCCGAGCTGCAGCGTGTTCCACGGCGTGCCGAGGCCGCCGAGCCAGGCGCTCGGCCACTGCCCGACCCAGTCGGTGCGCGGCACGAGAGTCGCGCGGATGCGGCCGAGGCCGGGCCTGATCTGCACCGTCGTCGTTCCGTTCAGGCAGCAGTCGTGGCGCGCTGCGAGGTCGACGCCGTACCAGCGCGGCGCCAGCGTCCACTCCAGCCGCCCCGGCAGGTAGGTCGCGTCGCGGCTGTCGGGACCACCGGCGAGGACGGCGACGGCGCTGCCGGACCAGATCGTTCCGCGCGCATCGGCGAGGACGAGGCGCTGGTTCGTCGCCGACGCGATCGCGCCCGCCAGCCACGATGCGGGCGCGAACATGACGATGCCGACGAGGACGCCGACGATCGCTCCGGCGACCGCCCAGCGCACGGTCGCGCCGCGCGCCTCGACCCACGCCTGCTCGGCCAGCGTCGACTCGGCCCAGCCGGTTGTCGCGACGGTCGGCGTCCAGAGTTGGCCGCTGCGTTTCCTGCGGATCACGAGGTCCCCGCGAGCACGACCGTGATCGCGCCGCTGTAGCCGTTGACGCCCTTGAGCAGCTGCGCTTCGATCGGACGCGCGCGCGCCGCGCTACGCGCCTCGCCGATCCAGTTGCGCAGTGCTTCGAACGGCACAGTCGAGAAGGTGAGGACGGCGCGGTCGCCTTGCAGCGCGATCTTGCCTTTGCCGCCGAGACGCTCGGTCGCGGCACGCAGTGCTTCCGACGCCTGCTGCGGCGGCACCGGCGAGGCGGCGCGCAGCGTCGCGCTCTCGAACGCGGCGAGTTGCATCTGCTGCCATTGGCTGTCGAGTCGATCGAGCTCGGCAGGTGTTTCGCGCAATGTATTGAGCGCCGGCCGCACCGCGATCAGCCAGACGACGAGGACGGCCAGCGCAACCGCCATCGCGGCGATCAGCCGGCGCTCGCGCGGCGCGAGCTGCTGCCAGAACTGGCCGGCTTGCTGACGCGCACCGGCGACGCCGGGCGGCAGCGTGGCGGCGCTGTCGGCGCTCATCCGAGCGATGCTCCGCCGCGCGCGCGGGTGAGAACGAGGCGGCCTTC
>DASXIP010000523.1:0-2609 GCA_036497875.1 Caldimonas sp. | reverse complement strand
ACCCAGGGCATGTACCTGACCGACAGCTGGTACTGGAACCGCGACGCCGAGACGCGCGCCTGGAGCCGCAAGTTCTTCGACAAGTTCAAGCGCATGCCGTCGTCGCTGCAGGCCGCCGACTACTCGGCGACGGCGCAGTACCTGAGCGCCGTCAAGGCGACGGGAAGCGACGACTCGGACAAGGTCCTCGCCCAGATGAAGAAGACCAAGATCAACGACATGTACGCCAAGGGCGGCTGGATCCGCGAAGACGGCACGATGATCCATGACATGTACCTAATGCAGGTCAAGTCGCCGGAAAAGTCGACCGAGCCCTGGGACTACTACAACATCGTGGAGACGTTCAAGGGCGAAGCGGCGTGGACGTCGAAGTCCGAGAGCAAGTGCGCGGTCTGGAAGTAGGCCGGGCACTCATCTTCGAACGAGCCGGGCCGAGCCGATGCAGGTCTTCCTGAGCCAGCTCATGCTCGGCCTCGTCAACGGTTCGTTCTACGCGATGCTGAGCCTCGGCCTGGCGGTCATCTTCGGCCTGCTCGGCATCGTCAACTTCGCCCACGGCGCGCTGTACATGCTGGGCGCGTACGTCGCCTTCATCGGCATGGACCGGTTCGGTATCAACTACTGGGTCGCGCTGATCGTAGCGCCGATCGTGATCGGTGCGCTCGGCGTCGTCATCGAGCGGCTGTTCCTGCGCCATCTCTACAAAATCGACCCGATCTACGGCCTGCTCCTCACCTTCGGCCTGGCGTTGATCGCCGAGGGCGTGCTGCGCTACTTCTTCGGCGTCTCGGGCCAGAGCTACGACAAGCCCGAGCTGCTGAGCGGCTCGACCAACCTCGGCTTCATGATCCTGCCCGACTACCGGGCCTGGGTCGTCGTCGCCTCGCTCGTGGTCTGCCTCGGCACCTGGTTCCTGATCGAGCGCACGCGCCTAGGCGCGACGCTGCGCGCCGGCACCGAGAACCCGGCGCTGGTGCAGGCGTTCGGCATCAACGTGCCGCGGATGGTGACGCTCACCTACGCCGGCGGCGCCGGCCTGGCGGCGCTCGCCGGAGTCCTTGCGGCGCCGGTCATCCAGGTCACGCCGCTGATGGGGTCGAGCCTGATCATCATCGTCTTCGCCGTCGTCGTCATCGGCGGCATGGGATCGATCCTTGGCTCGATCCTGACCGGCCTCGCGCTCGGCCTGATCGAAGGCCTGACGAAAGTCTTCTACCCCGAAGCGTCGAGCATCGTTGTCTTCGTCATCATGGCGATCGTCCTGATGGTTCGGCCTGCGGGCCTGTTCGGCAAGGAGGCCTGATGGCTGAAGCCGAAGCCCTCGCCGTCGCGCCGATCACCCACCCGGCCGCGGCCACCGCGCAACTCGCCCGGCTCGGCCTCTACGCCGGCCTCACCGTGCTGGTCGCAGCGCCGTTCATCGGCCTGTACCCGGTCTTCATCATGACGGCGCTGTGCTACGCGATCTTCGCCTGCGCCTTCAACCTGCTGCTCGGCTACACCGGGCTGCTCTCTTTCGGGCACGCCGCGTACTTCGCGACCGCCGCCTACATGACCGGCTGGCTGGTCCGCTCGGCGGGGCTGCCACCCGAGCTCGGCGTCGTCGCCGGCGTCGCAGCGGCGGCGCTGCTCGGCCTGGTGGTCGGCTTCATCGCCATCCGCCGCCAGGGCATCTACTTCGCGATGACGACGCTCGCGCTCGCCGAGATGGTGTATTTCGTCTTCCTGCAATGGCGCTCGGTCACCGGCGGCGAGGACGGCCTGCAGGGCGTGCCGCGCGGCAAGCTGCTCGGCGTCGTGCCGCTCGTCGGCCAGCGGCACGACCCGCTGTTCGGCGTGCTCCCGGTTCCCGATGACGTCGTCATGTATTTCGTCGTCCTCGCGGTGTTCATCGCCGTGTTCCTGTTCATCCGCCGCGTCGTCCATTCGCCGTACGGCCAGGTGCTGAAGGCGATCCGCGAGAACGAGCCTCGCGCTGTTTCGCTCGGCTACGACATCGACCGCTACAAGCTGTTGGCGTTCGTCCTCTCGACGGCGCTCGCCGGCCTCGCCGGCTCGCTGAAGTCGCTCGTCCTCGGCTTCGCGTCGCTCTCCGACGCGCACTGGTCGGTCTCGGGCGAGGTCGTTCTGATGACGTTGCTCGGCGGCATGGGAACCTTCGCCGGGCCGGTCATCGGCGCGTTCACCATCATCGGTCTGCAGAACCTGCTCGCCGACCGGGTCGGCGAGTGGGTCACGGTGATCATCGGCGCGATCTTCGTCGTCTGCGTTATCTCGTTCCGGCGCGGCTTCGTCGGCGAGCTGTTGGCGTGGCGGCAGCGTCGCAGGCGACAATGAGCGCGAGCTTCCGCGCTGCGACAACGTTGCCGCGGGAACCCATCCAGGAGTCGTCGACATGACCACGAAGCGCCTGACCAAGGAGGACGTCCGCAACAGCACCGGGATCCTCAACCCGATCGGCCACGTCATCCTCGCCTTGAAGGACGATGCCGTGACCGCCGAAGCGGTCGCGGCCCTGCGCGCCGCGGGCTTCGCCGACGAGGACATCCTCGTCTATCGCGCCGAAGAGGCCACGCCGCGGCTGCGCGAACGCGTGCGGACCGTGAGCG
>DASXIP010000522.1:0-1640 GCA_036497875.1 Caldimonas sp. | reverse complement strand
CGGCGGCGGCCTGCAGCTGGTGGACGGCTCGCGGCCGCGCCGGCCAGCCGAGCCGCTTCATCCCTTCGGCGATCGCGCCGCTCGAGACCATCACCAGCTCACGGCCGGAGCGCACGAGCTCGGCGATCTGCCGGCACCAGTTGCCGACGGCGTCGCTGTCGATGCCGCGCCCTTCGTTGGTGACGAGGGTCGAGCCGACCTTGACGACGATGCGGCGCGCGGCACGCAGAGCGTCGCTCATCGTGTGGCGTCGGCGTCGGCGCGATCGAAGCGCGGATCGCGCTCGGCGACCGGCGGCCGCACTTCGGCAGCGACGTGTTCGTAGATCGCGCGGACAAGGGCGTCGCAGCCTTCACGGGTCAGTGCGGAAATCGCGAACATCGGCCCCTTCCAGCGCAGGCGCCTGGCAAACGACTTCATCCGCTCCGCGCGTTCTTCGGCAGGAACCATGTCGACCTTGTTCAGCACCAGCCAGCGGGGCTTGGCGGCAAGCTCGGGATCGTACTTCGCGAGCTCGGCGACGATCGCTCGAACCTGGGCGACCGGATCGGCGCCGTCGAACGGGGCGAAGTCGACGAGGTGCAGCAGGAGCCGGGTCCGCTGCAGGTGACGCAGGAACTGGTGACCGAGCCCCGCGCCTTCTGCCGCGCCTTCGATCAGCCCGGGGATGTCGGCGACGACGAAGCTCTGTTCGGGCGCGACGCGGACGACGCCGAGATTCGGATGCAGGGTCGTGAAGGGGTAGTCGGCAATCTTCGGCCTGGCATTCGAGATTGCCGCGATCAGCGTCGACTTGCCGGCATTCGGCATGCCGAGCAGGCCGACGTCGGCGAGGACGCGCAGCTCGAGCTGCAACCGCTTGTGCTCACCGGGCCAGCCCGGTGTCTTCTGGCGCGGCGCACGGTTCGTGCTGCTCTTGAAGTGGAGGTTGCCGAAGCCGCCGTCGCCGCCCTTGGCGAGCAACACTTTCTGATCGTGCTCGAGCAGCTCGGCGATGTGCTCCGCGCTGTCGGCGTCGCGGATGATCGTGCCGACCGGCATGCGCAGCACGATGTCTTCGGCGGCGGCGCCGTACTGGTCCGAGCCCCGGCCGTTCTCGCCGTTTCTCGCTTCGTGACGACGCGCGTAGCGAAAGTCGATCAAGGTGTTGAGATTGCGGTCGGCGAGCACCCAGACGCTGCCGCCGCGACCGCCGTCGCCGCCGTTGGGGCCACCGAACGGGATGAACTTCTCACGCCGGAAGCTCATGCAGCCGTTGCCGCCGTTGCCGGCGACAACCTCGATCGTCGCTTCGTCGACGAACCTCATGGCCTTCGCTCGACGTCGCGCGCGCGCTCGTCGCCGTCGCGAGAGCTGCGGCGGCCGTGCTGCGGCCGGACGATCGAGACCACGCCGATCGCGATCAGCACGACCGGCCACCACTGGCGCAGCCAGCCGACCGGCAGCAGGTCGAAGTTGTTGGCCAGCAGCAAGGCGCCGACGATGACGAGGATGATGCCGCTCCAGCTCATGCAAACCTCTCTGCGGACGTGGGATCGCTCATGGTAGTTCAGCACGCCGCCACGGCCGCACATGCTGCGCGACGCGAGTCGTACGCAGGAATGAAAAAGCCCCGACGCGCGGGGCTTCGGAACGACGCT
>DASXIP010000521.1:0-3605 GCA_036497875.1 Caldimonas sp. | reverse complement strand
CATCGCGAACCCGAGCGCGGTCGAGCAAACAGTGGCGTTCGCGACCTCCTCGCTCGGAGGCGTCGATCTGCTGGTGGCCAATGCAGGCGTCGGCGGCGACGGCAAGCCGGTCGAGAACAGCGACATCGAAGCCTGGCGGCGAACGGTGGACATCAACCTCTTCGGGACCTACCTCTGTGCGCGGGCGGTGATCCCTGCAATGCGCGCACGCGGGGGCGGCAAGATCATCACCGTCGGCTCCGGAATGGGTCACCGCGCGCGCGGTGGCCTGTCGGCATACGCCTGCTCCAAGGCGGCGACGTGGATGCTCACGCGCGTGCTGGCAAACGAGCTCGGGCCGTACGGCATCGATGTCAACGAACTGATTCCCGGCCCCGTGGTCACCGCCATGACCGCTGCGGCCTTCGCGGCGCAGCACCTGGCCGCCCCGGAGCTGCAGGACGAGTGGTACAAGAGCCCGGAAGACGTGCTGCCGATGTTGCTGTTTCTCGCGACGCAACCGCCGAAGGGCCCTTCGGGCCAGAGCTTCGGGCTGGCGCGACGCGAGATGTGAGGCTCGGCTCAGACGTCTGCGGGCCAGATCTCGCGGCACTCCTACGCCGCCAGCGTGACGGTGAGGTCGGTCGCGACGAAGTTCGCCGCAGCCGTAGGTTGACTACCCCTGCCGCGGTCTCGTGTCACGCTGGCGCCGCCATCGCGCGCTTGAGCTTCTTCGCTGCGCTGGTGTAGCCGCCGCTGCCGCCGTCGACGAAGTGCACGTGCAGCCCGGCGTCGGCTGCGGTGACGAGGCAGGTCATCAGCGCCGTGTCCGAGACGTGTAGGCCAAAACGCAGTCCGTGCTCGGCCGCGCGCGCGCTCACGTAGCGCTCGATCTCGTCGACCCGGTCGAGCGCGCAGTCGACGACGAAGCACAGCGTGTCGTCGTATTTGCAGAAGTCGGTGTTCGAGACCACTTCGCGCCGGTAGCGTGCCGGATCGAAGCTGCCGATCGGGCGGCCGCGCGCGAACACGATCTTCGCGATCAGCGTCTCGGCGAGCACGCGTAGCGTCCACAGCGCGGTCGAGCCGCCGCGCCGCCGGGCATGCACCTCGAGCATGAAGCCGGGCGGTGGCCAGTGCGCCTTCAGCGTCTCTTCGCGCACCGGCTGCGCCTGGCCGTCGGGTGCGGCGAGAGCGAGTACGTGGGCGTGGATCTCGCGCAGGTCGGCTGCGCCGTGGACGATCAGCGTGACCATCTTGCCGCGCGTCGAGCGCAGCTCGTCCCAGCGGCACGACAGGCCTTCGAGGTTGACCGGGGCGCCGTCGTCGAGCGCTTCCGGAATCTCGGACTCGGCCTTCAGCGCCGCGTCGCCGCGGCCCTTGATCGCGGCTTCGAGGCGGCCGACGCCGCCGCCGAGGAAAACGCCGAAGCTGTTGCCCGGTGTCGGCTCGTAACGCGCGACGGCGACCTCGCTATCGAGCCGCCGCAGCACCGCGACCGCGACCAGTCCGACGCGCAACGCGAGCCCGAAGTCGCGCGCCGCCATTGCCCGCACACGTGCGAGCTCGACGCGCGCGGCCGCCACGAACTCGGGCGGCACCATCACGATCGCACCGTCGCCGCCGAACAGGAACGGGATCGCGGTCGGTGCGCAGAGATTGCGCAGCGCCGCGATCGCGGCCGCGGCGACGAAGTTGACCGTTTTGTGGCGCCCGTCGGCGATGGCCTGGGTCGACTCGACGACGTCGGTGGCGACCAGCGCCCAGTCGTCGGGCGCGCGCCGGTAGCGTGTCGTATCGAAGGTCTCCGGCGCGCTCGCGAGCCGCGGCAGCTCGGCGAAGAAGCCGAGCGTCGCGTTGCTGCCGGAGGAGGTCGTCGCCGTCAAGCTCAACGAATCGAATCGGTGCACGCTCAAGAGTTGCCCATCATGCGGCCGATTGCAGGGGTGGGGCAATCGCGATCGCCAGCGCGCGGCGACAGCGGGCGCGTTCGCCTTGACCGTCCGCCGGCCGCTGCCCATACTCCGCCGCGACGAAGAGCCCAAAGACTCGACGACGCGCCTGGATGCAGCGGGCGAAAGAAAAGGAGACGCGACCGTGGCCGGCACGAACCCGCTTCCGCCCGGCAGCAACGGGCTGCCGCTGCTCGGCGAGACGCTCGCCTTCGCGAGCAATCCGTTCGCCTTCATCCACCAGCGCCGCGCGCGCCACGGCGACGTCTTTCGCACCAGCATCCTCGGCAGTCCGACCGTGTTCCTCGCCGGGCCGAGGCATGTCGCCACCTGGCTCGACCCGGCGAAGGTCCAGCGCGAAGGCGCGATGCCGGCCAATCTGCTGGCGCTCTTCGGCGGCCACCGCGACATCGTCCCGCTGCTCGACGGCGAGGCGCACGCGCAACGCAAGCGCAGCCTGCTGGCGGCGTTCTCGCGCGACGCGGTGGCGGATTACCTGCCGGGCCTGCAGCGCCGGATCGAAGCGCTGCTCGCGAAGTGGCTCGCGCAGGGCCAGGGGCCGGTGACCGCCGAGCTGAAGACCCTCGCGATCGAATCGCTGGCCGGCGCGATCCTGGGCCTCGAGCCGGGACAAGAGCTCACTCGCCTGCTCGCCGACAACGCGATCCTCGCCAAGGCGTTCGTGGCGCTGCCGATCAATCTGCCCGGGACCGCGTATGCGAAGGGCCTCCAAGCGCGCGATCGGATTCTCGCGCTGCTCGAAGCGATCGTGCGGCGCCGTGTCGATTCACCACTGGCACCGCCCGACGGCCTCTCACGCATCCTCGCCGCCGCCGACGAGGCGGGTGCAGCGATCGACCCCAGGACCGCCGCGTGCGAGATGCATCACTTCCTGATCGCGGGAATGATCGTCTATGCGGAACTGGCGGCGACGCTGCGCGCGTTGCACGAGCATCCCGAGGTGCGCGAGCGCCTGCGCGCCGAGGTGCTCGCCAACGCACCCTCGGGGCCGGTCGGCCCGGCGCAGCTGCGCGCGATGCCGTACCTGATGCAGGTGGTCGACGAAGTGAAGCGCACCTGCCCGAACGTGCCGATGAGCTTCGGGCGTGCGAAAGAATCGATCGACGTCGCCGGCTACACCATCCCGCAAGGCCATCTGGTGATGATGGCGGTCCACGAGAGCAACGTCGATCCGATCTTCACGGCGCCGGAGACGTTCGACCCCGATCGCTTCTCGGCCGCGCGCGACGAGAGGAAGCGCGCTCCCGATGCGTTCGCGCCGCAGGGCGCGGGCGCGCTCACGGGCCACAAGTGCGCCGGCTACGACTTCGCCACCGTGATGATGCAGCTCTTCGCCGTCCTCGCGGTGCGAACGGCGACGTGGGACTTGCCCGTGCAAGACCTGTCGCTCAAGTGGGTGGTGCCGCCGGAGCACAAGAGCGGGCTCGTCGTGCGCTGGTCCAAGGCGAAGTAGCACAAGGATCGCCGAGGCGCTGTCAACGCTAGCGGCAAGAGATCGGCGGGCCTGGATCAGGCCCGCCGATTCGAGGCGGCGACACGTACGGGCTCGCCGCCCGGCCAGTGCTCGGCGACTAGTGCACCCGAGACATCTGGGTCGGTGGGGGCGGCAACGGCTGGCCGCCGGGACCTGCCGCAAACGTCAGCGGCGAGACC
>DASXIP010000520.1:0-12970 GCA_036497875.1 Caldimonas sp. | reverse complement strand
GATGCCCTGGCCATTGGGCGGGATCTCGTGCAGGCGATGGCCGTAGGTCTCGATGCCGATCGGCTCGACCCACTCCGGCGTGAACGCCGCGAAGTCGCTCGCCGCCATCGCGCCGCCGTGGGCGCGCGAATGCGCGGCGGCGGCGGCCGCGATCTCGCCGCGGTAGAACGCCTCGCCGCGCGTCGCCGCGATCGCGCGCAACGCGCGCGCCGCGGCCGGGAAGGCGAAGCGCTCGCCGACCTCGGGCGGCCGGCCGTGCGGCAGGAACGCGTCGGCCCAGCCAGGCTGCGAGCCGAGCAGCGGCGCCGCCGCGGCCCACTTCTGCTGGACGATGATCGGCACCGCGTAGCCGCGCTCGGCGACGTCGATCGCCGGCGCGAGCAGGTCGGCGAACGGAAGCTTGCCGAAGCGCTCCGACAACGCGACCCAGCCCGCGACCGCGCCGGGCACGGTGACCGAGTCCCAGCCGCGCACCGGCGGCCGCTCGGCGTCGGCGCCGTGCTTGTTGCGGAAGTACTCGGCGGTCCACGCCGCGGGCGCGTGGCCCGACGCGTTCAGGCCGTGCAGCTTGGCGCCGTCCCAGACGATGCAGAACGCGTCCGAACCGAGGCCGTTGCTGCACGGCTCGACGATCGTCATCATCGCCGCTGCGGCGATCGCAGCGTCGACCGCGTTGCCGCCGCGTTCGATCATGCGAAGCCCCGCCTGCGCCGCCAGCGGATGCGAGGTCGAGACGATGTTGCGGGCGAAAACCGGGACGCGTATCGACGGGTAGCCCGCCTGCCAATTGAAGCTCATGGCCGAAGTATCGCGCCGCGGCGCCAAGGCCGTTCGCGCTCAGTCTTCCGAGAACGCGACCTCGCGCTTCTGCCGGATCGTCGGCAGCGTGACGATGACGATCAGGAGCGCCGCCGCGATCAGCAGCCCCGACGACAGCGGCCGGGCGATGAACGTGCTCCAGTCGCCGCGCGACAGGAGGAGCGCCCGGCGGAGGTTTTCCTCCATCATCGGCCCGAGGATGAAGCCGAGCAGGAGCGGCGCCGGCTCGATGCCCAGCTTGTAGAACACGTAGCCGAAGAGGGCGAACAGCGCCGTCATGTAGACGTCGAAGGTGCTGTTGCTGAGCGTGTAGGCGCCGACGCAGCAGAACAACGTGATCGCCGGGAAGAGAAAGCGGTACGGCACCGTCAGCAGCTTGATCCACATGCCGATCAGCGGCAGGTTGAGGATGACGAGAATCGCGTTGCCGACCCACATCGACGCGATCAGGCCCCAGAACAGCTGCGGGTTCGACGTCATCACCTGCGGGCCTGGCTGGATGCCTTTGATCGTCATGGCGCCGACCATCAGCGCCATCACCGCGTTGGGCGGGATGCCGAGCGTGAGCATCGGGATGAACGAGGTCTGCGCACCGGCGTTGTTGGCCGACTCGGGGCCGGCGACGCCCTGGATGGCGCCCTTGCCGAACGGAATGCGCGGGTTGCGCGTCAGCTTTTTCTCCATCGTGTACGACGCGAACGAGGCGAGCAGCGCGCCGCCACCCGGAAGCACGCCGAGCAGCGAGCCGAGCGCCGTGCCGCGCAGCACCGAGGGCCACGCTTCCTGGAAGTCGCGCCGATTGGGCCACAGGCCCTTGACCTTGCTCGTGAAGACCTCGCGGTGCTCGGCCGGCCGGCCGAGGTTGGAGATGATCTCGCCGAAGCCGAACAAGCCGATCGCGATGACGACGAAGCCGATGCCGTCGGTGAGCTGCGGGACGTCGAAGCTGTAGCGCGCGGTGCCGGAGATGACGTCGGTGTTGATCTGGGCGAGCAGCAGGCCGAGGATGATCATCGAGATCGCCTTCAGCAGCGAGCCGGACGCCAGCACGACGGCGCCGATGAGCCCGAGCACCATCAGCGAGAAGTATTCGGCAGGGCCGAACTTGAATGCCAGCTCGGTCAGCGGCGGGGCGAACGCGGCGATGATGATCGTGCCGACGCAGCCGGCGAAGAACGAGCCGAGCGCCGCCGTCGCGAGCGCGGCGCCGGCGCGGCCCTGGCGCGCCATCTGGTAGCCGTCGATCGCCGTCACGACCGACGACGACTCGCCCGGGACGTTGATCAGGATCGCCGTCGTCGAGCCGCCGTATTGCGCGCCGTAATAGATGCCGGCGAGCATGATCAGCGCCGGCGTCGCATCGAGCGCGTAGGTCGACGGCAGCAGCATCGCGATCGTCGCCACCGGCCCGATTCCGGGCAGCACGCCGATCAGCGTGCCGAGCATCGCACCGAAGAACGCATAGAGCAGGTTCTGCAGCGAGAAGGCGACGCCGAAGCCGAGCCCGAGGTTGTGGAGAAGTTCCATGGCGCAGGTCTTGTCGGCGAAGGCCGCGCTCAGCCGAGGAAGGCGGGCCAGAGCGGGATGGTGAGCTTCAGGCCCCAGACGAAAATCGCCGACGAGCCGACCGTCAGCACGACCGCATTGAGGACGACGCCCTTCCAGTGGAACTCGTCGCCGGCCAGGCTCGAGATGAAGATCAGCACCGGCACCGTGAGCGCCAGGCCGAGCGGCTCGAGCATGGCGCCGAAGACGGCGATCGCGGCGATGATGACGACGAGCGGCCGCCACGCGAACCTGCCGATCCGGTCGCCACCGACGCTTTCGATCGTCAGCGACTTGAAGAGGACGATCGCGCCGAGCAGCGCGAGCAGCACGCTCAGGCCGAGCGGAAAGTAGCCGGCGCCGGGATGCGCCGAGAGCTGCGACATGCGCGCCAACAGACTCGTCGCGCAAGGATCGTTGGCCGGGCACGCGGGGCCCATGCTGTAGTTCGTCGCGCCGATCGCGAAGACGACGCCGACGGCGACGAACATCAGGCCCGACCAGAAGTCGCGCTCGCTCTTGATCTTCAAGGAAGCTCCGCCACCCAGTCGAAGAGCGCAGATTCTAGGCAGCGCCCTCGAGGCTCCCGGCGTCTGGTTTACACCGAGCGCGCGTGGCGAAGATCACTCCCAGGCAGGAGTCGCGCGCAGCACTTCGTCGAGCGTCGTCACCCCTTCAGCGACCTTCATCGCACCCGCGAGGCGCAGCGGCCTGAGGCCGTCCTGCAGCGCTTGCTGGCGCAGCTTCGCTTCGTCGCAGACCGGCTGGATCGTGGCGCGGGCGGCATCGCTCACCGTCAGCAGCTCGAACAGGCCGGCACGGCCGCGATAGCCGGTCATGCGGCACTCGAGGCAGCCGACCGCCTTGTACGGCCGCACACCGCCGTTCAGCCGCCATGGCTTGACGACTTCGTGCAGCGTCTCGCGCGTCACCTCGGGATCCTGCTTCTTGCACGCCGGGCAGAGCGTGCGGACGAGCCGCTGCGCGAGGACGCCGATCAGCGTCGAGCCGATCAGGTACGGAGCGACGCCGAGATCGTTCAGGCGCGTGATCGCCGACGCCGAGTCGTTGGTGTGCAACGTCGAGAAGACGAGGTGGCCGGTGAGCGACGCCTGGATCGCCATGTCGGCGGTCTGCAGGTCGCGGATCTCGCCGACCATGATGATGTCGGGGTCCTGCCGCATCAGCGAGCGCAGGCCCTCGGAGAAGTTGAGGTCGATCAGCGGCTGCACCTGCGTCTGGTTGAACGCAGGCTGGATCATCTCGATCGGATCCTCGATCGTGCAGACGTTGACCTCGTCGGTCGCGAGCCGCCTGAGCGTCGAATAGAGGGTCGTCGTCTTGCCCGAGCCGGTCGGCCCGGTGACGAGGATGATCCCGTGCGGCTTGGCGACGAGCTCTTCCCAGCGCCTGCCGTCGTGGTTGCCGAAGCCGAGGCTCTCGAGCGACTTGACGGTGGTGTCGGGATCGAAGATCCGCATCACCATCTTCTCGCCGAACGCGGTCGGGATCGTCGACAGCCGCATCTCGACTTCGTCGCCGGCGGGGTTGCGGACCTTGATGCGGCCGTCTAGCGGGCGGCGCTTCTCGACGACGTCCATGCGGCCGAGCAGCTTGACGCGCGCGACCATCGCGCTCATCACGCCCGGCGGCAGCTGGTAGACGGTGTGCATGACACCGTCGATGCGAAAGCGAATGACGCTTCGCTCGCGGCGCGGCTCGAGATGGATGTCGGAGGCGCGCTGGTCGAACGCGTACTGCCACAGCCAGTCGACGACCTGGATGACGCCCGAGTCGTTGGCGTCGAGCTGCTTGCTCGACTTGCCGAGCTCGACCAGCTGCTCGAAGTTGGCGAGCGCCGCCGACTCGCCCATCTTGGTCGCGTTGCGGACCGAGCGCGAGAGCGCGTAGAACTCGGTCGTGTAGCGCGCGATCTCGATCGGGTTGACGATGACGAGCTTGACGGTGCGCCGCGTGTGCGCCTCGATCTCGGAGACCCAGGCGGTGTCGAGCGGCTCGCACGTCGCGATCGTCACCTCGGTGAGGCCGAAGCTGAGCGGCAGGGCGTGACGGCGCTCGGCGTACTGGATCGACATCACGTCGGCGACGCGGCCGACATCGACCTTCAGCGGGTCGATCCGCAGGTAGGGCAGCTTCGAGCGCTTCGCCAGCCATTCGGTGAGCGTCTCGGTGTCGAGCACCTTGCCGTCGCCGGCGCGCTGCAGGCCGACGCTGCCGATGCGAACGAGGGGGTGCTGGGCGCTGTTGCCGCCGGCGAATCGCCGCGCCGTGCGCTCGACGTCGTCCTCGCTCACGATCTTGTCCTCGCGCAGCCACGCCAGCACCGTTCGCCAGGTGAGCTTGCCGTGCGAAACGACGTTGAGCGAGAGATCGATCGCCTGCAGCGGCGCCGGCCGCGTCGACGAGATCGAGCGCTCGAAGCCGCTTTCGCGGTCGAACGCGTTGTCGCGCGCAAGGGTCGGAGTGGCCCGTTCGCCGGCAGGCTCGAGCTCGCGTCGGATCGGCGTGATGCCGGCCGCGGCTGCCACCTTGCTGAGTTCGGGTTGCTCGGTTCTTGGTTTCATCCGGACGCTGGGTCGGTCGCACCGGGGCCGGCGGCCGGGCGCAGCATGCGTAGCCACTTCCGGGCCGGCAGCTGCCAGCGAGTTTCAATGTTTTCGGCACGCCGGGCAAGCTCGTCGAGGGCGGCGAACGTGACTTGCTTCATCGCCAGCACCACCGTGTTGCCTTCCTTCGTCGGCTGCATGGTCCGGATGGCGCCGGCGCCGAACGCGGCCGCGATTCGCCGCGTGCTCGTCTCGAAGCTGGCGTCGCGGCCGAACAGGTTCACGGTCATCGCGCCGCCGGGGGCGACGACCTCGAAGCAGCGGCGATAGAACTCGGCGCTGTCGAGCACCGGGCTCGCCGCCTCGTGGTCGTAGAGGTCGACGGCGAGCACGTCGGCAGCGCCGCGGTTGGCCGGATCGGCGACCCAGCGGCCGGCATCCATGGCGACGACGTCGAAGGTCGCGCTCGGCGCCGGCAGCCGGAACCACTGCCGGCAGGCGTCGATCACGCCCTCGTTGAGCTCGACGACGGTGACGCGCATCCGCATCCGCCGGCTGCAGAAGCGGGCGATCGATCCGGTGCCGAGTCCGAGCTGGACGAGGTGGGCGCCGGCGGCCGCTGCGGGCTCGCGAAACAGGGTCCACGCCATCATCCGGCGGACGTACTCGAGCTCGATCGCGAGCGGCGCGGCGAGTCGCATCGCGCCCTGGATCCACGGCGTGCCGAGGTGCAGGTAGCGAACGCCGGCCGACTCCGAGATCGTGACCTCGGGCAGCGCGGCCGCGGCGCTCACCGCGCGCCCTCGCCGAGCAGCGCGGCCAGGCGCGGCAGCGACGCCATGGCGTTTCTCGTTGTCGCCGCGGCGAGCGCCTCGGCCGGCTCGCCGCGCAGCATCGCGAGCGCCTCGCCGATGCGCGCCAACTCGGCCGGCTCGTTGCGCATCGTCGCCACGGCGGCGCGTGCCTCGGCGGTGCGGTAGCACCACTGCGGCGGGATGTCGGGCGCATCGGTCTCCATCACGATCGCCTTGGCCGCTACGGCTTGGCCGACGCGGCGGATGCGCAAGGCACGCTCGAACGTCACCGCGCCGCCGAAGCCGAGGCGAAAGCCAAGGGCGATGAACGCTTCGGCCTGTTGCTCGCTGCCGTTGAAGGCGTGCGCCAAGCCGCCGCGAACGCGGGCGCGGCGCAGGTGCTTGAGCACCGGGTCGACGGCGCGACGGACGTGCAGCAGCACCGGCAGATCGAACTCGGCGGCGAGATCGAGCTGGGCGGCGAAGATCGAGGCCTGGTGGTCGCGGTCGAGGCCTTCGACGAAATGGTCGAGGCCGATCTCGCCGACCGCGACCAGCCGTGGGTCGGCGGCGGCGCGGTCCAGCGCGTCGCGAAGCGCTCGCAGGTCGGCGTCACCAGCACGGTCGGTGCACATCGGATGGATGCCGAGCGCGTACGACAGCCCGTGGCCGTGCGCGAGCTCGCGGACGCGCTCGAAGTTGCCCCTGTCGGTGGCAGGGACGACGATCTGGGCGATGCCGGCGGCGCGTGCGCGGGCGACGACGGCGTCGCGATCGGCGTCGAATTCGGCGGCGTCCAGATGGCAATGCGTGTCGATCCACACGCTTGCGATGATGCCTGTGCGCGCGCCTGTACTCGTCTCCTGACAGCGCCGCGCCGGCGTGCTACCGTATTGACGAAGGGCGGCGGAGGGATTCGGCGCGCGAGTTGCTTGCCGTGCTCCGCCCGGCCCACGCGGCCCGGGTGTCCCCATGAAACGAGTTCCGCTGTACAGCCGTTCGCACCGTCCGCCGCCGCTCGCGGACCCGTTCGCAACGAGCGCCGCCGCCCAAGCGCCGGCGCAGGCAGCAGCGCCGAGTCGGCGGGTGGCGTTCTTGCTCCGCAACGAACGGCGCCTCTGGGCGCTCCTCATCATCGGCCTCGCGCTCGCGTTCTGGTGGTCGAACCCGACCTTCAACGCGAAGGCGCCGCTGACGATGGATCAGATCGACGCCGGCATCCGCCAGTCGATCGAAGACAAGCCGCTCGTCTCGCCGGTCTCGCGTGCCTACGATGCGATCCTGCCGTCGGTGGTGCGCGTCGTCGGTCTCATGACCGAGGGCGACGACGGCAGCGACATCAAGCAGGACGGCGGCACCGTCGAGCGCGGCATCGGCACCGGCGTCGTCATCATCGACAACGGCACGATCCTCACCAACCTGCACGTCATCAATGGCGCCAAGCGCGTCCGCGTCACCTTCATGGTGGACGGCACCGAGTCGGAAGCGGTCGTGGTCGCCACGCAGCCCGAGAACGATCTCGCCGTCCTGCGCGCGAAGACGATCCCCGACGACCTCGAGGCGGCGACGATGCGCTCGACTGCCGATCTCGCGCCCGGCGACCAAGTCCTCGCCGTCGGCTTCCCGTTCGGCATCGGGCCATCGGCGTCGGCCGGCGTCGTCTCGGGGCTGAAGCGCCAGTTCCGCTCGCCCGAGGGCGAGCAGACGCTCACCAACCTGATCCAGTTCGACGCCGCCGCGAACCCCGGCAACTCCGGCGGCCCGCTGGTGACGATGGACGGCGAGGTGGTCGGCATCGTCACGGCGATCCTGAACCCGAACCGGCAGCGCGTCTTCATCGGCATCGGCTTCGCGGTGCCGATCGAGAACGCCGCCGCGGCTGCCGGCATGCCGCCGTTCTGACGGCCCGCGGTCGATCTTTCTGCGGCGCCGCGCCGACCTTCTTCCACTCTTCGGATCCGCGATGACCGACAACACCTCCATTCCGGGCGATGCCGCGACGCTGATGGAGCGTATCCTCTACGAGGTCAAGCGCGTCGTCGTCGGCCAGGACCACTTCCTCGAGCGCGTCATGGTCGCGGTGCTCGCGCAAGGGCACCTGCTGGTCGAAGGCGTCCCCGGCCTGGCGAAGACCTTGACCGTCAAGACGCTGGCGCAGACGCTGCGCGGCACGTTCCGGCGCATCCAGTTCACGCCCGACCTCGTCCCCGCCGACCTCGTCGGCACGCGCATCTTCAATCCGCGCACCGGCGAGTTCTCGACCTCGCTCGGGCCGGTCTTCACCCACCTACTGCTCGCTGACGAGATCAACCGGGCGCCGGCCAAGGTGCAGAGCGCGCTGCTCGAGGTGATGCAGGAGCGCCAGGTGACGATCGCCGGCGAGTCGCACAAGGTCCCCGAGCCCTTCCTCGTGATGGCGACGCAGAACCCGATCGAGACCGAGGGAACGTACCCGCTGCCCGAGGCGCAGGTCGACCGCTTCATGATGAAGGTGCTGGTCGACTACCCGAGCGAGGAGGAGGAGTTCGTGATCGCGCAGCGCGTCACCGGCGTGCCGGTCACGCTGGCGCCGATCGCGAGCATGGGCCAGCTCGCCGAGTTGCAGCAGGAGTGCCGCAAGGTCTACGTCGACCCGTCGCTGATGCAGTACGCGGTCAAGGTCGTCAGCGCAACGCGCCGCCCGGAACGATACGAGCTTGCCGACATCGCCAAATACCTGACGTTCGGTGCCAGCCCGCGGGCCACGATCGGCCTGATCGAGGGGGCGCGCGCGCTCGCCTTCATGCGCGGCCGCAGCTACGCGCTGCCCGAAGACATGACCGGGCTCGTCGGCGACGTGCTGCGGCATCGCCTGGTGCTGTCGTACGAGGCGCTCGCCGAGGGCATCGACGCCGAAACCGTCGTCCAGCGGGTGATGCGCAGGATCCCGGTTCCCGAAAAGCCGCTGGCGCCGGAGAACGGCCATGGCCGCAGCTGAAGCGCCACCCGTTCTCGTCGACCGCGACAACGCCGAGGCGCTGCTCAAGCGCCTCGAATGGACGGTGCTGCGCCGTCTCGACGGGCTGCTCCAGGGCGACCACCGCACGCTGATGCGTGGCGCCGGTCTCGACCTCGCCGATCTGCGCGAGTACCAGCACCACGACGACGTCCGTCACATCGACTGGAACGTCACCGCGCGGCTGCAGCAGCCGTACGTGCGCCAGTTCACCGAGGACCGCGAGCTCGCAGCGTGGTTCCTGGTCGATCTCTCCGCCAGCGTCGACTTCGGCTCCAACCGCTTCACCAAGCGCACGGTCGCGCGCGAGTTCGTCGCCGTGCTGGCGCGTCTGCTGACGCGACGCGGCAACCGCATCGGTGCCCTGCTCTACGGCACCGAGGTCGACACCATGCTGCCGGCGCGCGGCGGCCGCATCCACGTCCTCGAGCTGCTGCAACGGATGGCGGCGCGGCCGGCCGAATCCGCTGCCGGCGCGACCGACCTGCGCGAGTTGCTGCTCGCCGCCGAGCGCACGATCAAGCGCCGCTCGACGATCTTTGTCGTCTCCGACTTCGTCAGCGCGCCGGGCTGGGAGCGCGTGCTCGGCCACCTCGCGCTGCGCCACGAGGTGACCGCGGTGCGCCTGTTCGATGCTCTCGAGATGGACCTGCCCGACCTCGGCCTGGTGACGATGACGGACGCCGAGACCGGCGAGCAGATCGTCGTCGACACCCATGACCGGCGCTTCCGCGAGCGCTTCCAGGCCGCCGCCGAGCGGCGCGAGACGGCGCTGCGCGAAGCGCTCGCGGCCGCCGGCGTCGACACGCTCGAGCTCGCCACCGATGACGACCTCGTCGACGCCGTGCTGCGCTTCGCCGACCTGAGGAAGCAGCGCAGCCGTCTCGCCAACTGGAGCGGCGCCGGCCGCTCGATCGCCCATGTCCGGCCGGCGGCGTCGGCCGCTGCGCGGAGCGTGCCATGAGCTCGACCTCGCCGACGATGACGTTTCTCTGGCCGACGATGCTGTGGGCGATGCTCGCGTTGCCGGCATTGGTCGCGCTCTACGTGTTCCTGATGACGCGGCGCAAGAAGACCCACTTGCGCTACGCCAACCTCGCCCTCGTCAAGGAAGCGCTCGGCAGCCGCAGCACGTGGCGCCGCCACGTGCCGCCGGCGCTGCTCTTCCTCGCCCTGGCGGCGCTGCTGTTCGGCGCGTCGCGGCCGGCGGCGCTGATCACGCTGCCGTCGGCGCAAGAGACGATCGTCCTCGCGATCGACGTCTCGGGCAGCATGCGCGCCGAGGATGTGCATCCGAACCGCCTCGTCGCCGCGCAGGAAGCGGCGAAGACGTTCGTCGCCGAGTTGCCGAGGAACGTCAAGGTCGCGGTCGTCTCGTTCGCCGGCACCGCCGCCGTCGTGCAGGCGCCGACGCTCAGCCGCGACGACGTCAACGCCGCGATCGACCGCTTCCAGCTGCAGCGCGGCACGGCGATCGGCAGCGGCATCGTCATCTCGCTGGCGACGATCTTTCCCGAGGCCGGGATCGACCTGTCGCAGATCACCGGCGCGCGGGCGATGCCGCCCGGCCCGAACGACAAGCCGCCGCCGGAGTTCAAGCCGGTGCCGGCAGGCTCGTATTCGTCGGCGGCGATCATCCTGCTCACCGACGGCCAGCGGACGACCGGCCCCGATTCGCTCGACGCGGCAAAGATGGCCGCCGATCGCGGCGTTCGCGTCTACACCGTCGGCATCGGCACCAAGGAAGGCGAGACGATCGGCTTCGAGGGCTGGTCGATGCGGGTCCGCCTCGACGAGGACACGTTGAAGGCAGTCGCCAAGCTCACCAATGCCGATTACTTCTACGCCGGCACGGCGCAGGACCTGAAGAAGGTCTACCAGGGCCTCAGCACGCGCCTGATCGTCGAGAAGAAGGAAACCGAGGTCACGGCACTGCTCGCCGTGATCGGCGCCTCGCTCATGGTCGTCGCCGCGGGCCTGTCGATCTGGTGGTTCGGGCGGATCGCATAGGCTGGCCGCGAAACGTCTGCTGACGTCGGCCGCGAACATCCCGTTACCGAGCTGACGCGATCGCAACGATCGCCGCCTCCAGAGTCGACCGAAAACTGCCGAAGCAGACTTCGTACCGGCTGCGATGGCGTCTGATGGACGCCGAGGATTCGCGGACCGGTCGCTTCGAAGGCGGTTGGCAGGCAAAGGCAGATGAAATGAGTACTTACAGGCTCTACAAGTCCCCCGGCGGCGACATCGTGCGCGTGAAGATGGGGTTTTCGTGGCAGGCGTTCTTCGTCGGCTCGCTCTCGGCGGTCGTCCGGCGCACCTGGCTGCTGTTCGCGGTCGGCGCCCTCTACTACGCGAGTGAGGCCTACTTCAACGGCACGCCGACGCCGACCTCGCGCACCGCCGGCGTCGCCCTCGCGGGGGTCGGCTTCTACGCCATCTACATGCTCTTTTGCGGCGTCAACGGCAACCGCTGGCTGAGCGACTCGCTGCGCCGGCGCGGCTTCACGCTGATCGGTGAAGAGCGCCGCTGAAAAGCGACGCGGCAGCGGCCCGGGGTAAGTCGTGCCGCTTCTTTTTTCGCTCTATCCGAAGCGGCCGTGCAGGAACCAGCCGCTCTCGTTGCCGCTTTCCGGCGAGAGCGGCAGGCGTGCGCGGTAGATCCAGACCAGCGCGCCGTCGGCGGCCTCGGCAATGAAGTAGTCGCGCTCGGCGAGCTCGGCGTCCCACCAGCCGGATTCGATCCGCTCCGGCCCCGACAGCAGCGCAAGCGAGCGCCCCTCGAGAAGCGGCCTTGCGTTCCGTTCGGCGAGCGGCTCGGGCCGCTGCAACCAGACCGGCCGCGCGCAGGCACTCGCGGCCATCGCCGATTCGTCTGCGGGAGGCTGCGCGATGCGACCCGCGCTGCCCGGCGCCGAGCGCGCAGAGCGCACCGGCGCAGCGCTGGCGCCAAGCCGGCTCGCGCGCTCCGGGCGATGGTCCTCGACTGCGGCGAGACGCTGCACCTGGCCGGCACCTAGACGCGCCTGCAAGCGTTCGATCAGCCGCGTCAGCCCGGCATCTTCGCTCTGCCGGGTCGGGAACAGCTCGTCGTTGGGCGGCGCGCGCTTGACGATGTCTTCGGCCTGCAGTGCGAGCTCGAGCGTCGGCGCCGGCAACTGCAGCTGTGCGAGACGTTCGCGCAGCAGCACGAGCAGATGGGCGCTGTCGCGCGACGGCTCGGCGAGGGCGATCTCGAGCGCCGTCGCCTGCGGCGTGCGATCGCCTTGCTGCCAGCGCGTCTCGTGGTGCATGAGAAGGCGAAAGCGGCGCACGAACGCATGCTGCGCGGCGAGCCATGCGACCAGCCGAGCGAGCAGGATCGACGCGCCGTGCAGCACCTGCTCGCTGCTGTCGGCGCGGGCGAAGAGCTCGAGCCTGCTCTCGAACATCGGCGCCGGAACGATCGGCTCGCGCAGGTCGGCGCGGCGGCCGAAGGCGGCATCGAGCTCGGCGAGCAGCGTCTCGCCGAAGCGGCGCGCCAGCCACGCGCGCGGCAGGCCGAGCAGGTCGCCGACCTGACGCAGCCCCATGCCTTGCAACGCCTCCCAATGCGCACGCCCCGGGCCGAGCAGCCAGACCGGAGCACGGGACATCGCCTGCCGCGTCGCCTCGAGCGTCCCGCAGAGCGGCGGCGGATCGACGCGCGCCAGAACCGCGGCGCCTTGCGCAGTGGCAGCAGTGGCGACGCGCAGCGCATGGCCGAGCGGCTCGACGCTCGCACGCAGCCGCTGCAGCAGGCGATCGATGCCGCCGAAGTAGCGCAGGCTCGCCTGGACTTCGAGCAGCACGGTGTCGGCCGCCCTGCCGGGCTCGATCGGCGGCTGCAGCGAGACCTGCGGCGTGAAGGCGAGCGCGGCGTGCGCCACCGGCAGCATCGCCTCGGCGTCGCGCACCGGATCGGCCTGGCCGAGGACGATGCTCGGCGCCAAAGCGAGCGCGGTAGCGCGCTTCAGCCCGGGCTTGACGCCTTGCGCCAGCGCCGCCGCGTTGACGGCCGAGATGCAGTGCTCGTCGACCAGCGCGATCGCGCCGCCTGCGCTCTGCGCACCTTCGCCGACGAGCGTCGCTGCGAATGATTCGAGCGAGAGCACCGGCAGATGCAGCGCGACCCAGAGCACGGCGACAAGGTGCAGATGGCAAGCGAGCCGGGCTCGATCGGCGCGGGCGAAACGAGCGGGCTCAAGCGACGTCGACGAACGTCGCGGCGT
>DASXIP010000519.1:0-4170 GCA_036497875.1 Caldimonas sp. | reverse complement strand
CTGCGATAGGCGCGGACCGTCTCTGCCAGGCCGAGCTCGAGAGCATCCGCGATCAGGGCGTGGCCGATCGAGACTTCGAGCACGCCCGGCACCGCCGCCAGGAATTCGCCAAGGTTGACGCGGTTCAGGTCATGGCCGGCGTTGACACCGAGGCCAAGGCGCTGCGCCGCCTCGGCGGCGGCGCGAAACGAGGCGACAACCTGCGCCTGCGCGACGGTCCCGAACGCGGCGGCGTACGGCTCGGTGTAGAGCTCGACGCGGTCGGCGCCGATGGCGCGCGCCCGCGCCATCGCCTCGGGAACGGCGTCCATGAAAACGCTGACGCGAGCCCCGAGAGAGTGCGCTTCGGTGATGAGCGGCGCCAAACGATCGCCGTCGCGCGCCAGGTCCCAGCCGTGGTCGGACGTCGCCTGCCCCGTCTCGTCGGGGACGAAGGTGCACTGCTGCGGGTGCGCCGACCGTAGCAGCGGCATCAGGTTGTGGAACGGATTGCCTTCGATGTTGAACTCGGCACCGGGCCACTCGCGCAGCAGCGCGGCGAGCGCGTCGACGTCATCGCTGCGGATGTGCCGCTGGTCCGGACGCGGGTGCACGGTGATGCCGTGCGCGCCCGCCTCGAGCGCGATCCGCGACAGATCGACGACGCTCGGGATCGCCAGCGCCCGCTGGTTGCGTAGCAGCGCGATCTTGTTGACGTTGACTGACAGCGCGGTCGTCGTGCGCCGCGCGTCCTGGCCCGAGGTGACGAGAGGGTTCATCGGTCGAGCGCCTGCGCCTCGATCATGACCTGACGCGTGCGCAGCTGCGAGGAGCCGAGATGATAGTGAAGCTGCGAACGCAGCAATGGCCGCAGCTCGGCGAGCGCGTCGGCGGCAGCGCGCTGCAACGCGCCGAGGTCGCCGCCGGCGAGCGCTTCCTGCAGCGCGAGCAGCGCCGCGCCGGTCGCGGTCGCTTCGCCGCCGGGCCCGGACTCGACGACGCCGGCGTCGGCGAGGACGAGATAGCGCCGCGTCGCGTCGACCGGCCGTCGCGACGCGGTCTCCGTCGCGAGGTCGGGCAGCAGCCCGATCTCGCGCAGGAGGACGATCTCGAATGCCCGCAGCGCGGCCTGCGTCGCCGTCTCGTCGGCGCGACCGAGCGCGGCGATCGTCTCGCCGTAGGCATCGAAGAGCTTCGGGTGCGGGTCGTGGCGGGCGAGCAGCTTCATGAGCAGCTCGTTGACGTAGAAGCCGCTGAAGAGTGCCGAGCCGGTGAGCATCGCATGGCCGCCTGCCCAGTCGGCCGCGCGGAGCGTGTGCACCTCGCGCGATTCGTCGCCGGGCGACTCGCGGCCGAGCAGGATGTGCAGTCGCTGGAACGGCAGCAGGACGCTGCGCAGCTGCGAGAACGGCCGCTTCGCCCCCTTGGCCGCGACGGCGATCCGCCCCTGTTCGCGCGTGAAGAGATCGAGGATAAGGCTCGACTCGCTCCAATCGTAGTGGTGCAGGACGTACGACTCCAGCGCGGCGGGGCGGGCGGCGCGGCCGGCCATCGTCAGCGCCCGCGCCCGCTGTCGCAGCGCCGACGGTGGCTATTCATAGCCGTAGGAGCGCAGGTGCGCCTCGTCATCGGCCCAACCGCCCTTCACCTTGACCCAGAGCTCGAGAAAGACGCGCGCATCGAGCAGCCGCTCGAGCTCCTGGCGCGCTTCGGCGCCGATTCGCTTCAGCCGCTCGCCACCGGCGCCGATGATCATGCCCTTGTGGGCGTCGCGCTCGACGACGATCGTGGCCGCGATCCGCCGCAGGCCACCCTCCTCCTCGTAGCGGTCGATGACGACGGTCGACGTATATGGCAGCTCGTCGCCGGTGAGCCGGAACAGCTTCTCGCGGACGACCTCGGCGGCGAGAAAGCGGTCGCTGCGGTCGGTGAGCGCGTCTTCCGCGTAGAGCCAGGGCCGCTCAGGCAGGTACGGCTCGACGATCGTGAGCAACCGGTTGGCGTCCGCCGGATGGGTCGCGCTCAACGGAACGTACTCGGCGAAGGCACGCTGCTGCATCTGCTGCAGCCACGGCGCGAGGTCGGCTCGGCGGGCGACGAGATCGAGCTTGTTGGCGACGAGCAGGATCGGCTTCGCGCGATCGACGAGCCCGAGCACCGTCTCATCAGCGGGGCCGAACTTTCCCGCCTCGACGACCAGAAGAACGACATCGACGTCGGCGAGCGTGCCGGTGACGGCGCGGTTGAGCGAGCGGTTGAGCGCAGCGGCGTGGCGAGTCTGGAAACCCGGCGTGTCGACGAAGACGAACTGGCTCGAGCCGACCGTGCGGATGCCGGTGATTCGATGCCGCGTGGTCTGCGCCTTGTTGGAGGTGATGCTGACCTTCTGCGCGACGAGGGCGTTGATCAGCGTCGACTTGCCGACGTTCGGACGGCCGACGATCGCGACCAGCCCGCACCGGGTCATGGCTCAGGATCGCAGCGGGCTGCCGGGCTCGTCGCTCGCGCGCAGCGCGTCGAGCATGCGCCGGGCGGCCTCTTGCTCGGCGGCGCGGCGCGACTTGCCCTCGCCGGTTTCCTGCAGGCTGAGCGCGGGAACGGCACACTCGACCTCGAACGTCTGCGCGTGCGCCTGGCCGCGCGTCGCGAGGATGCGGTAGCTCGGCACCGGAATCCGGCGCGCCTGCAGCCACTCCTGCAACTCGGTCTTGGCGTCCTTCGCCCAGTTGCCGACCTCGGTCGTCTCGATGACCTCGCCGAACAGGCTGTGCACGAGCACGCGCGCGGCCTGCAGGCCACCGTCGAGGAAGGTTGCGCCGATCAGTGCCTCGAGCGCGTCGGCAAGGATCGACGCGCGCATCGCGCCGCCGCCGCGCGCTTCCCCCTCGCCCAGGCGAAGCGACTCCGGCAGGCCGAGCTGGAGCGCCGCGCGGTAGAGGCTGTCCTCGCGGACGAGGTGGGCGCGCACGCGTGTCAGGCCGCCCTCGTCGGAGTCGCCGAGGCGGTCGAACAGGAGGCTCGAGACGACCAAGCTGAGGACGGCGTCGCCCAGGAATTCGAGGCGCTCGTTGTGGTCGGCGCCGAAGCTGCGGTGGGTGAGCGCCCGTTCCAGGAGCGCCGGATCGCTGAACCGATGGCCGATGCGCTGCTGCAGAGCGACGAGGCGGGAATCCATGCGTGAGAGACGGCTCCGATCGGAAAACGGCGGGCCGCCAAGCTAGTTCGACCGGCCCTCGAACTTGATGAGAAGGAACACGGGCTTCACGAGTTCCACTTCCTTGTCATACGCGAAGGATACGACCACTTTGTCGTTCTCCTTGGTAATGATGAGGTCCTTGCCGGTGATCGAGACGATCGAGTACTCGATGTCCTTCTGCTTCTCGAACGCCGACCGGATTTCGGCCACCGTCGACCCCTCGGAGGCGATCTTGTTCACCGTCCGCTTGATCGTGAAGTACTCGTTCAGGGATGGCAGCACGCGCATCCCGATGAGCGCCGCGAAGCCGATGATGACGGCCCAGAACAGCAGCCCGAACAGGGTGACGCCGCGCTGGCGGCTCGCTTTGTCGACCTCGCCGATCATCCGCCTTCCTGTCCTTCCCTTGCGCCCGCCGCTTACCGGAACGACCCGATCCGCTTCAGATCGCCGAAGTTCATCCAGATGAAGAATGCCTTGCCGACGATGTTCTGGTCGGGGACGAAGCCCCAGTAGCGCGAGTCGAGCGAGTTGTCGCGGTTGTCGCCCATCATGAAATAGTTGCCCGCCGGCACCTTGCAGGTGACGCCATCGGCACTGTAGCGGCAGTTTTCGCGGAAAGGAAACTGATTGTCCTCCTGGCTTTTCCAAAACGGCGCGGACTGAGGATTAATGAGGATACCGTGCTCGACGCCGCCGAGCTTCTCCGTGAACTCGGGTGAGTAACGACGTGCTTCCTCGTCGTAGAACCCTGGCGGCGGCAGCGGCTCGGCCGCCACCTTCTGGCCGTTGACGAACAGCTGCTGGTTCTGGAACGAGACCTCGTCTCCCGGCAGGCCGACGACGCGCTTGATGTAGTCGGTGCTCGGGTCCTTGGGGAAGCGAAACACCATCACGTCGCCGCGCTCGGGGTCGTGATTGGCGATGATCTTCTTGTTGATCACCGGCAACCGGACGCCGTAGTGAAACTTGTTGACCAGGATCAGGTCGCCGAC
>DASXIP010000518.1:0-1634 GCA_036497875.1 Caldimonas sp. | reverse complement strand
GACCTCTCGCTCAACCTGAAGTCGCTGGTCTCGCAGCGCCTGCTGCCGCGCCAGGAAGGCAAGGGCCGGGTCGCGGCGGTCGAGATCATGCTCAACACGCCGCTCATCTCCGATCTCATCTTCAAGGGCGAGGTCGCCGAGATCAAGGAAATCATGAAACGCTCGCGCGAGCTCGGCATGCAGACCTTCGACCAGAGCCTGTTCGACCTCTACGAGAGCCAGACGGTGACCTACGAGGACGTCTTGCGCAACGCCGATTCGGTCAACGATCTGCGTCTGCAGATCAAGCTGCACAGCCAGCGCTCGAAGTCGAGCGACCTCAACGCCGGAACAGAGCACATGTCGATCGTCAAGTAGCGGCCGCCCGCGCTGGTGTAAAACGGCCTCCTCCGAGGCCGTTTTTACTTTCCACCATGGCAACAAGAACCTACGAATCCGTCGCCGCACGCGACGTCGCCTTTCTCGGCCTCGGCATCATGGGCGATCCGATGGCCGGGCACCTCGCGGCAGCGGGGCATCGAGTCACGGTCTACAACCGGACGGCGGCGAAAGCGGCGCAGTGGGTCGTCAAGCACGGCGGCAAGAGCGCGCCGACGCCGGCCGAGGCAGCGCGCGACGCCGAGATCGTCTTTGCCTGCGTCGGCAACGATGCCGACCTGCGCTCGGTGACGCTCGGCGCAAGCGGCGCCTTCGCCGGCATGCGCTCGGGAGCGATCTTCGTCGACCACACGACCGCCTCGGCCGCGGTGGCGCGCGAGCTCGCCGCGGCAAGCGCCGCCAAGGGCCTGCGCTTCATCGACGCGCCGGTCTCGGGCGGCAACCTCGGCGCGATCAACGGCGCACTCACGGTCATGTGCGGCGGCGACGCGGCTGCGTTCGCCGAGGCGAAGCCGATCGCGATGGCGTTCGCGAAGGCGATGACGCTGCTCGGGCCGAGCGGCTCGGGCCAGCTCGCCAAAATGGTCAACCAGATCGCGATCGCGGGCCTCGTCCAGGGCCTGTCGGAGGCGATCGTCTTCGGCGAGCGCTCCGGGCTCGACATGAAGGCGGTCCTCGAGGTGATCGGCAAGGGCGCGGCGCAGAGCTGGCAGATGGACAACCGCGGACCGACGATGATCGAGGGCAAGTTCGACTTCGGCTTTGCCGTCGACTGGATGCGAAAGGACCTTGGCATCGCGCTCGAGGAAGCGCGCCGCAACGGCGCGCGGCTGCCGGTGACGGCGCTCGTCGACCAGTTCTACGCCGACATCCAGACCGCGGGCGGCAACCGCAACGACACCTCGAGCCTGATCAAGCGGCTGCGCTAGGCGCGGACCGCTCGCGGCCCGCGCCCACGCCCGCGTCAGGGCGAGCTGGCCGCGCCGGCCGCGCTGGCCGCGGCTTGCGGCTTGGCAGCCGTCTTGACCTGGATGTTCGCGAGCTCGGTCTCGCTGAGGATCTCGAACACCTTCACGACCTTGACAACGCCGCTCACGGCGCGCGCGAGCTCGGTAGCGTGATTGGCCTCGCGCTCGGTGACGCGACCCATCAGATAGACGACGCCGCGGTGCGTCACGATCTTGATCGAGTTGGCGAACAGGTCCTTGGCGTCGACGATGCTCGCCTTGACCTTGGTGGTGATGAAGGCGTCGTTG
>DASXIP010000517.1:0-3596 GCA_036497875.1 Caldimonas sp. | reverse complement strand
CGAGCCCACCTCGAGCCTCGACGAGGAAGAGGTGGAGCAGCTCTTCGCCGTGCTGCGCCGCCTTCGCGACGAGGGCCTGGCGATCCTCTTCATCACCCATTTCCTCGAGCAGATGTATGCGATCTGCGACCGCATCACCGTGCTGCGCAACGGCGAGCGGGTAGGCGAGTATGCGAAGAGCGAATTGCCGACCGCGGACCTCATCACCGCGATGGTGGGGCGCGAGCTCGGCGTCGCTGTCGGCCACGGCGATGGCGCAGGCATGAAGGCTGCCGAGGCAGCGCCGCCGTTGCTCGAGGCGCGTGGCCTCGGCCGGCGCAACCACCTGCGGCCGTTCGACCTCAGCGTCTCGCATGCCGAGGTGGTGGGTGTCGGTGGCCTGCTCGGCTCGGGTCGCACCGAGCTCGCGCGCCTGCTGTTCGGCCTCGACAAGGCCGACAGCGGCGAGGTGACGCTGGCCGGCACGCCGGTGCGCCTCGATAGTCCGGTGCAGGCGATTCGGGCCGGGCTCGCGTTCTGTCCCGAAGAACGAAAGGTCGACGGCATCGTCGCGGGGCTCTCGCTGCGCGAGAACATCGTCCTCGCCCTGCAGGCACGCCTCGGCATCTTCCGTTTCCTCTCGCGGGCGCAACAGCAGCGGATCGCCGAAAGCTACGTCCGGTCGCTCGGCATCGTGACCGCCGACCTCGACACGCCGATTGCCCTGCTCTCTGGCGGCAATCAGCAAAAGGCCGTGCTGGCGCGCTGGCTCGCCACCGAGCCGCGCCTCTTGATCCTCGACGAACCGACGCGCGGCATCGACGTCGCCGCGAAGCAGGACGTCATGAACCGGATCGTGACGCTCGCGCGCGGTGGCCTTGCGGTGCTGTTCATCTCGTCTGAGATGGAGGAGGTTGCCCGCGTTTCCGACCGCATCGTCGTCCTGCGCGACCGCGCGAAGGTCGGCGAGCTGCCGGGCGGCAGCTCCGAGCAGGCGGTTTATCGCATGATCGCCGCCGAGTCGTGATGCCCGGGTCGCTCCGGCAGCGCGTCCTCGGCCACCTCCTGCTCTGGCCGGCACTGGCGCTCGTCCTGCTGCTGGCCGTCAACGGCATTTTCAACGCCGGCTTCTGGCACTTGCAGTGGCGCGACGGCCATCTCTACGGCAGCATCGTCGACATCCTCAACCGGGCCGCACCGCTGGCGCTGGTCGCGCTCGGTATGACGCTCGTGATCGCGACGCGCGGGATCGACATCTCGGTCGGCGCCGTCGTCGCCATCGCCGCCGCCACCGCAGCCCTGATGATCGGCGGCGAGCTGGTCATGAAGGAGGGCGTGCCGGTGCACGTCAGCCGTTTTCCGCTGCCGGTTGCCATCGTCGCTGCGCTCGCCGTCGCCGCGGTGTGCGGGCTGTGGAACGGCTTGCTCGTGGCACGCGTCGGCATGCAGCCGATCATCGCGACGCTGATCCTGATGGTGGCCGGACGCGGCATCGCCCAGCTTCTCACCGGCGGCCAGATCATCACGATCTACTACGGGCCGTACTTCTTTCTCGGCAACGGCTTTCTCTTCGGCTTGCCGTTTGCGGTCTTCATCGCCGCCGCGGTCTGGGCGGTGCTGCACCTGCTGCTGACGCGGACGGCGCTCGGCCTCTTCATCCAGGCCATCGGCATCAACCCGGCGGCCGCGCGCGTGGCGGGGCTGCAGGAGCGCGCGATCACGGTCTGCGTCTACGTCTTCTGCGGCCTGGCGGCCGGCGCGGCCGGCCTCATCATCAGCTCGAACGTGAAAAGCGCCGACGGCAACAACGCCGGGCTGCTCCTGGAGCTCGACGCCATTCTCGCCGTCACGCTCGGCGGCACGGCGTTGACCGGCGGGCGCTTCAGCCTGGCCGGCAGCGTGCTCGGCGCGGTGATCATTCAGGCGCTGACGTCGACGATCTACTCGATCGGCGTGCCGCCCGAGATCAACATGGTCGTCAAGGCCGCGGTCGTCTTCGTCGTCATGCTGCTCCAGTCGGCGGAGTTTCGCCGTGCCGCGCGTGGCTGGATCTGGCGCGAGGCGATGCCGTGAGCGGCCTCTCGCGCCGGCTGCCGCGGATCGATCCACGCCACGTGCCGCTGCTCGGCACGATCGCGGTGCTCGCCCTCACCGCGAGCTACGGCTCGGTCGCCTATAGCGGATTCTTCTCCGCGCAGGTGTTCCTCAATCTGCTGATCGACAACGCCTTCCTCTGCATCGTCGGCGTCGGCATGACGTTCGTGATCCTCTCCGGTGGCATCGACCTCTCGGTGGGCGCGGTGATCGCGCTGACGACGATGGTCTCGGCTGCGCTCGTCGAGCATCGGCAGTGGAGCGCCGCCGAGGCAATTCCCGTCGTCCTCGTCATGGGCACGGCGCTCGGCGCCCTGATGGGGTGGCTGATCGAGCGGTTCCGACTGCAGCCTTTCATCGTCACCCTGGCCGGAATGTTCCTCGCCCGCGGCCTCTGCTACCTGATCAGCATCGACTCGATCAGCATCACCGACGCGACCTACACGGCGATCTCACAAGCCCGCCTGCCGCTGTGGAGCGACGGCGCGTCGATCACCGTCGGCGCCGTCATCGCCCTCGCCGTCGTCGCGGCCGGCATCTATCTCGCGCACTGCACGCCGTTCGGGCGCAACGTGTATGCGATCGGCGGCAGCGAGTCCTCGGCCCTGCTCATGGGTCTGCCGGTCGCTCGGACCACCGTTCTCGTCTACACGCTGAGCGGCTTCTGCTCGGCACTGGCCGGCGTCGTCTTCACGTTCTACACGCTCTCGGGCTACGGGCTGCACGCCGTCGGCCTCGAGCTCGACGCCATCGCCGCCGTCGTCATCGGCGGCACGCTGCTGAGCGGTGGCGTCGGCTACGTCGCTGGCACACTGTTCGGCGTTCTCATCCTCGGCATCATCCAGACGCTGATCAGCTTCGACGGATCACTCAGCTCGTGGTGGACGCGCATCGTGATCGGCGCGCTGCTGTTCGTCTTCTGCCTGCTGCAACGGTTGTTCGAGTCGCGCTCCTGAGGCGAAGCGCGCCGATGCGGTCAGGCGATGCCGAATCGGTACACGGTGCTGCTGCGAAACGTCTCGCTCCGACCGAGCACGGTGGAAGGAACCTCGGGCCGGTTCGGCGAGTCGGGATAGTGCTGCGGCTCGAGGCAGACACCGTCGCCCTGTCGAATCATCGCGCCGCCGGCGCCGCGCAGGCTGCCGTCGAGAAAGTTGCCCGAGTAGAACTGCATGCCGGGCTCGCTGGTCTCGATGTCGAGGACGCGAGCCGAAGCGGCGTCGTGGAGTCGCGCCGCGAAGGCAAGGCCGTCGCCTTCCCGGTCGATGATCCAGTTGTGGTCGTAACCGCGTGCCAGCGCGAGCTGGGCGTCGCCGGCGCGGATGCGCGCGGCGATCGGCGTCGCGCGCGAAAGTCGAACGCGTGCCGGCGACATTGGCGATGCCCACGGGAATGAGGTGAGGGTCGCTCGGCAGATAGCGGGCTCGCCGCCAGCGTCAGACTCTGCTCGAGAGCGCTGCCCGAGCCGGCGAGGTTGAAATAGTCGTGATGGCTGAGGTTCACGACCGTGGTCCGATCGCACG
>DASXIP010000516.1:0-3211 GCA_036497875.1 Caldimonas sp. | reverse complement strand
GTGTCGTCGCGAAGTCGTGCGCAGGCTGCTCAAGCTCATCGGTCGGCGATCTTAGTCCCGCCGCGACACGCGTGCCCGACAGATCGGGCAACGAGATGCAAAGAACCTTTACTTGCCGGTCCAGCGCGGCGGGCGCTTGTCAACGAAGGCGCGGACCCCTTCGCGGAAGTCGGCGCTTCCGTACGTCATCGCGATGAGGTCGCTGCCGTCGGGCACCGGCCGCGCGTCCTGAAGGCGACGGATCGCCTCCTTGGTCACCCGCAACGTGATCGGCGCGTGCGACGCGACCTGAGCGGCGAGCTCGCGAACGCGCGCCGCGATCGACTCCGCAGGAACGATTTCGTGAACGAAGCCCGCCGCGAGCGCCTCTTCGGCGGAGAGCAGCCGCGCCGTGAAGATCAGCTCCTTCAGCCGCGACGGCCCGAGCAGGTCAAGGTAGCGCGCGTAGGTCCGCATCGACAGGCAATTGCCGAGCGTGCGCGCGATCGGCGCGCCGAAACGTGCGTCCGCAGTCGCGATGCGCAGGTCGCAGCCGGCGGCGATGCCGAAGCCACCGCCGACCGCGAAGCCCTCGATCTGCGCGATGACGGGTTTGCTGACATCGGCGACGCGGCCGAGGAGGCGGTCGGCGTCGCGCTCGTAACGCAGGCCGTCGTCGCCGCTTTCGAAGCTGAGGAACTGGCTGATGTCGGTGCCGGCGACAAACGCCTTGCCGCCGGCTCCCTTGAGGACGAGGACGCGCACGCCGTCATCGTTGTCGACCTCCTCGCAGACCTCGCTCAGCCGCTGGTACATGGCCCAGGTCATCGCGTTGCGCGCTTCGGGCCGGTTGAAGGTCAACGTGACGACGGGCCCGTCGCGCTCGACGACGACATGCTCGCCGGTGGGCGTGCTTTCCATGACGGGAGTCCTCGTTGCTCGCGGCGGCCGGTCGCGGCGGATCAGGCGCCGATGAACCTGGGCTTGCGTTTCTCCATGAACGCCGCCTGCCCTTCCTTGTAGTCGGCGCTCGCGAAGCACGCGGCGACGGCGCGCTCGGCAGCGGCGACGTCGCGCTCGACAGCGTCCTTCAGCGCCTCGCCGACGACGAGCTTGGCGCAGCGGACCGTAAGCGGCGCGTTGTCGACGATCGTCCTCGCCATCTCCTCGACGGTCGATTCGAGCGCGCCGTCGCCGACGACGCGGTTGACGAGGCCCATCTTCTCGGCCTCGCGGGCGTCGAACTGGCGGCCGGTGAAGAACATCTCCTTCGCATGCGCCGGCCCGATCAGGTCGACCAGCGGCTGCGCGCGATGGAGGCCGTAGCCAAGGCCGAGCCTGGCCGCAGGAATGCCGAACTTCGCGTTCTCGGTGCAGATACGGATGTCGCAGCAGACCGCGACCGCGGTGCCGCCGCCGATGCAGTAGCCGCGGATCATCGCGATCGTCGGGATCGCCATCCCCTGGAGCGCCGAGTACGCCTGCTGGGTCGTCGCCTGGTAGTGCGCGACGGCCTCGGCCTCCCGGCGCTCGTCCTTGAACTTCGAGATGTCGGCGCCCGAGGCGAACGCCTTGCCGCCGGCGCCGGTGACGACCATCACGCGCACCGCAGGATCGGCCGTGAAGTCGGCCATCGCCTCGAGCGCCGCTTCCCACATCTCGAGCGAGATCGCGTTCAGCCGCTCGGGGTTGTTGAAGATCATCCAGCCGACGCCGTCGGCCTTCTTCGCGATCAGTTTCTCGCTCGCCATGGTGGATTCCTCAGACGATTCCCTGACTTCGCAACCGCTCGATGTCGGCGTCGCCGAGGCCAAGCGTGCGCAGGACCTCGGCGGTGTGCTCGCCCTGGCCGGGCGGATGCGTGACGACGTGGCTCGGCGTGCGACTGAGCGTCACCGGCTGGCCGAGGTAGGCGACGCCGCCGATCTTCTGGACGATGCCGAGGTGGTGCACCTGCGGGTCGGCGAACGCCTGGTCGATCGAGTTGATCGGGCCCGACGGCACGCCGGCCTCGTTCAGCGCCGCGACCCAATCGGCAGTGTCGCGCGCCACGAGATGCTTCTCGAGGTCGACGTGCAGCTGGTCGCGGTGCTCCGAGCGCAGCGCCGCGGTCTTGTAGTCGCGATGTTCGACGAGCTCGGGGGCGCCGATCGCATCGCAGAAGCGAAGCCAGATCCTGCCGCCCGAGACCGCGATGTTCATGTGGCCGTCGCGGGTCCTGAAGACGCCGGTCGGGATCGACGTCGGGTGGTTGTTGCCGGCCTGACGCGCGACAACGCCCTCCATCAGCCAGCGCGCCGCCTGGAAGTCGAGCATGAAGAGCTGCGCCTGCAGGAGCGACGACTGGACCCACTGGCCCTGGCCCGACTTCTCGCGCTCGATCAGCGCGACTGCGATCCCCCAGGCGCAGAAAATGCCGGCGCAGAGATCGGCGACCGGTATGCCGACCCGCACCGGCCCCTGCCCGGGCAGGCCGGTGATCGACATCAGGCCGCCCATGCCCTGTGCGATCTGGTCGAAGCCGGGGCGCAGACGATACGGGCCGTCCTCGCCGTAGCCCGAGATGCTCGCGTAGACGAGGCGCGGATTGACCGCGGCCATCGTCTCGTAGCCGATGCCGAGCTTTCGCTTGACGTCGGGCCGGTAGTTCTCGACCAGGACGTCGGCGCGCGCGATCAGCTGCTTCAGGATCGCGACCCCTTCAGCCGACTTCAGGTTGAGCGTCATGCTGCGCTTGTTACGATGGACGTTCTGGAAGTCGCTGCCGTCGCGCGGGCCGCCGACGCCGTCGCCCTCCTCCATCACCGGCGGCATCTCGATCTTGATGACCTGCGCGCCCCAGTCGGCGAGCTGGCGCACCGCGGTCGGGCCGGCGCGGACGCGGGTCAGGTCGAGAACGACGAGATGCGACAGTGCGTCGGACGCGAGCATGGATTCAGTCTAGCGTGGCCGACGATGGAGCCGCGCCGGACCGGCGATGCGCCGGCCGTGCTACGCGTCGCCGCCCCAGGGCAGCATCATCGTCAGCAGCAGCAGCTTCACGAACTCCGGCTCGAAGCCGTCGATGATCGCCTGCGGCTCGGCGCACAGGGCCTCGTCGGTGATGAGGCCGAACTGCACTCCGCCTGCGTACGAGAGGATGCTGACGCCGACGCCGACGTCACCCGATGCCGGCACCCAGAACATCGTCTGGCGCAAGGTCGCGCCGCAGAACTTCAGCGGCGTCGCCGGA
>DASXIP010000515.1:0-1693 GCA_036497875.1 Caldimonas sp. | reverse complement strand
GGCTGGACATGGCCGCCACGGGCGCTGCGCACGACGTCGTTGAGCCAACGCAGGTAGTCTTCCATCGTCCCCACTTCCGCGAGGCTGTTCAGCGCCCTGACGACGAAGAAGGCGTCGCGCAGCCAGCAGAAGCGGTAGTCCAAGTTGCGCTCGGTATTCGGCGCCTCCGGGATGCTGGTCGTCATGGCCGCGACGATCGCCCCGGTCTCCTCGAACTGGCAAAGCTTCAGCGTGATCGCCGCGCGGATCACCGCGTCCTGCCACTCGAGCGGCACCGCGAGGCGGCGGCTCCAGCGCCGCCAATACAGCGCCGTCTGTTCCTCGAAGTCGCGCGAGGTTTCCTCGATCCCGGCGGACAGCGTCTCGTCGGGTCCGAGCAGCAGGCTCACCGGCACCTGCAGCGAGAACCAGGTGCTGTCGAGCACGTACGTCAAGGGCGCATTGGTGTTCAGCCGCAGGACGCCGTCGGGCAGAATGAAACGCAGGTGGTTGCTGCCGCGCGTGATCTCGGGCGCTGCTGCACCCCACTGGCCGCGCGGGCGAACGATGAAGCGAACCCGCGGGTGACCAACCAGCGGCCTCACCCGACGGACGATCTGCGCCGGCCTGAAGGAGCGGTCGCGATTGAGGAAGCGCGGGCAGAAATCGACGATCTCGATGCCTTCCCCGGCGGCGTCGTACAGCCGGGTGCGAACGACCGCGGTGCTCGCGTCGTAGGCCTGCTCGGAACGCGCGAAGCCTTCCAACTCGACGCAGAAAACGGCCCGCTGCGCGCCCTCGGCGTTGTCGAGCAGCGCATGGAAGATCGGGTCGCCGTCGAACCGCGGCATGCAGCACCAGACGATGGCGCCGCGCTTGTCGACCAGCGCGCTGATCGCACAGTTGCCGATCAGGGCAAGATCCAAGCTGGCGACGAACGACGTCATGGCAGTGGTCGGGGCAGGATGGACGGCAATCGACGGATCAACAGATGAAACACTTGCTCACGCCCGAGGGCGAGCGGGCGCTGCGGGCCGTCATGCGCCTGCGCCCGCTGCTCGCTTTCGATTTTGACGGCACCCTCGCTCCCATCGTTGCCCGGCCCGACGAGGCCAAGGTGCCTGAATCGGTGTCGCGCGGCCTGGCCGAGCTGGCGCGCGATCTTCCGGTCGCGATCATCACCGGTCGCGGCGTCGCCGACGTGCGGCCACGCCTTGGCTTCGAGCCGCAGTACGTGATCGGCAATCACGGTGCGGAAGATCCGGTCGTCCCCCGACCGGCGCTGGAGGGCCAGCCGCTCGATGCCCTTCGCCAGCGCATCACGGCGCATGCCGGCGACCTGGCCGCCGCCGGCGTGACCGTCGAAGACAAGCTGCTGTCGCTCGCCTTGCACTATCGCCTGGCTCCCGACCCAGGCGCGGCGCTGGTCTGCATCGAGGCGCTCCTCCAAGGCATCGAGCCGTCACTCAAGCGCTTCGGCGGCAAGTGCGTCGTCAACGTCCTTTCCGCCGGCTTGCCTGACAAGGGCGACGCGCTGGCAGCGCTGGTGCGGCGCGCGAACGTCGTCGCCGCGGTGTTCGTCGGCGACGATGTCAACGACGAGGCGGTCTTCATGCGTGCCGAACCGCCGTCGCTGACGATCCGCATCGGCGACGACGATCCGCTGTCGCGGGCGATGTATTTCCTCGACAGCGACGCCCAGCTCGCGATCGTG
>DASXIP010000514.1:0-3068 GCA_036497875.1 Caldimonas sp. | reverse complement strand
GCACGCCGCTGGCGACCAGCTGCTGCGCGATATCGCGGCGGTGCTGATGGCGCGGATCCGTTCGATCGATCTCGCTGCCCGGCTCGGTGGCGACGAATTCGGCGTCCTGCTGCGCTCGTGCGCGCTGCCGACCGCACTCGGCGTCGCCGAGCAGATCCGCTCGCGCGTCGACGCCCATTCGCTGCATTGGCAAGGCCGCGACTTCCGCGTCGGCGTCAGCATCGGCGTCGTCCAGATCGAGGACTCGTACGTCGATGTCGCGAGCGTGATCGCGGCAGCCGATGCCGCCTGCTACGCCGCCAAGCACGCCGGTCGCAATGCGGTGCGCAGCGGCGGGCCGGGCTTGCGCCTCGTGCGCGACGGCAGCCCCTGAGGCGCCGCGAGCGCTCCGGCGCTAGCCGGGCGCGCCTGCGCCGGCGCTAGCCATCCAGTCGCGCATCGCATCGGCGATGCGATCGAGCACCTGCGCATCGTCGCTGCCGCTTTGGCGGCGGACGTGGAAGGCGTGGTTGGCGTCGTCGATCGTCACCAGGGTCGCGCGTTCGCCGAGGCGGCCGATCAAGCCGCGGACGAGCGGCGCGTCGGCGAGGTCGTCGCGCGTGCCCTGAACGAACAACATCGGGCAAGCAACGCGATCGAGGTGGTCGCCACGCTCTGTGCCGGGACGGCCTGCAGGGTGGAGCGGAAAGCCGAGGAAGACGAGGCCGTGCACTCCGGGCAACGGCTGCTCGGACTGAGCCTGCGACGTCATGCGGCCGCCGAACGACTTGCCGCCGGCGAAGAGCGGCAGCGCTGGCCAGCGCTCGTTCGCCTCGGCGACTGCGGCGCGCACGGTGGCGTGCGCGACGCGTGGCACGTCGGGACGCCGAGCGCCGTGCTCCATCGCCGGGAACTGGTAGCGCAGCGTCGCGATGCCGCGCGCCGCCAACCGCGCCGCCACCGCCGCCATGAACGTGTGCCGCATGCCGGCACCGGCGCCGTGGCCGAAGACATAGGCCGCCTGCGCGGCCTCCAGTGCGACGAGCAGCGCAGAGACCCTGCCTTCGCCCTCGACCTCGAGCTCGATCGCCTGCTGCCCGCTCACGCCATCCGACCGGGTGCCGGGATCGTCGCCGCGATCAGCGCAGCGAGACCTCGACGCGGCGGGCTTCCGCGTTGCTGCCGCTGCCGACGGCGGCTTCCGGCTTTTGCAGGTCGATCTTGTCGGCGGCGACGCCGGCGGAGGCGAGTGCGCTGCCGACCGCGGCTGCGCGCGTCTTGGCGAGCTGCTCGTTCTGCGCCGGATCGCCGGTGGCATCGGTGTAGCCGCTGACGACGGCGCGTTTGCCGGCGGCGACGCCCTTGGCGATCTCGGCCAGGGCGGCGTCGGCGCCGGTCGCGAGATCGGCCTTGCCGGTCGCGAAATAGAACTTGACGACGCCGCCCTCGACCCGGAACGACGCCGCGTCGGCGGCGGCCATCGCCGTGCCGGGTGCCGAGGCCATCGCCGCGGCCGGTGCCGAGTGGGTCGCACCGACGTTCGTCGTCGCGACCGGCAGCAGCGGCACGATCAGCAGCGCGACGATGTTGATGATCTTGATCAGCGGGTTGACCGCCGGGCCGGCGGTGTCCTTGTACGGATCGCCGACGGTGTCGCCGGTGACCGCCGCCTTGTGCGCTTCGCTGCCCTTGCCGCCATAGTGGCCATCCTCGATGTACTTCTTGGCGTTGTCCCAAGCGCCGCCGCCGGTGCACATCGAGATCGCGACGAAGAGGCCCGTCACGATCGTTCCCATCAGCAGGCCGCCAAGCGCCGCCGGCCCGAGCAGCAGGCCGACCACGATCGGAACGACCACGGGAAGCAACGACGGCACGACCATCTCCTTGATCGCAGCCGTCGTCAGCATGTCGACCGCACGCCCGTATTCTGGCTTGCCGCTGCCGTCCATGATCCCCTTGATGTCGCGGAACTGACGCCGCACCTCGACGACGACCGCACCAGCGGCGCGGCCGACGGCTTCCATCGCCATCGCCGCGAACAGATAGGGAATCAGGCCGCCAATGAAGAGGCCGATGATGACCATGTGGTCGGAGAGATCGAACGACAAGTGCATGCCGCGCGATTCGAGCGCGTGCGTGTAGTCGGCGAAGAGAACGAGCGCCGCCAGACCGGCCGAGCCGATCGCGTAGCCCTTGGTGACCGCCTTGGTCGTGTTGCCGACCGCGTCGAGCGGGTCGGTGATGTTGCGCACGCTCTCCGGCAGGTTCGACATCTCGGCGATGCCGCCGGCGTTGTCGGTGATCGGGCCGTAGGCGTCGAGGGCGACGATGATGCCGGCCATCGACAGCATCGAAGTCGCGGCGATGGCGATGCCGTAGAGACCGCCGAGCCAGTACGAGGCGAAGATCGCGACGCAGACGCAGAGCACCGGCCATGAGGTCGACTTCATCGAGACGCCGAGGCCGGCGATGATGTTGGTGCCGTGGCCGGTCGTCGACGCCTGCGCGACGTGCTGCACTGGCTTGTAGTCGGTGCCGGTGTAGTACTCGGTGATCCAGACCAGTGCGGCGGTCAGCAAGAGGCCGACGACGCATGCGCCCCAGAGGCGCAGCTGCGAGCCGGCGCCGATCGTGTCGGCCGGCATGATCGCGCCAGTCACGAACCAGAATGCGATCAGCGACAGTACGCCGGCGACGATCAGGCCGCGGTAGAGCGCGGGCATGACGTTCTTCATGCCGGGCGATGCCTTGACGAAGCTGCAGCCGATGATCGAGGCGATGATCGAGACGCCGCCGAGCATCAGCGGGTAGATCACGGCGGCGAGCGCGGTCGCCGGAGTGGCAGCGAACAGCAGGGCGCCGAGCGCCATCGTCGCGATCAGCGTCACCGCATAGGTCTCGAAGAGGTCGGCGGCCATGCCGGCGCAGTCGCCGACGTTGTCGCCGACGTTGTCGGCGATCACCGCCGGGTTTCTCGGGTCGTCCTCCGGGATGCCGGCCTCGACCTTGCCGACCAGGTCGGCGCCGACGTCGGCGCCCTTGGTGAAGATGCCGCCGCCGAGGCGGGCGAAGATCGAGATCAGCGACGA
>DASXIP010000513.1:0-1831 GCA_036497875.1 Caldimonas sp. | reverse complement strand
CCCAGCGCTCGCCATCGTCGCCGCGCGCCCAGTCGAGGACATCGGCGACGATCGTCCGCGCCTGCCAGCCGTAGGCACCGTAGGCGGCGATCGTGATGTCGTCGACGAGCGGCTGACGATCGAGCAGATCGACCTCGGCCTGCGGCCAGCGCGAGCCGCGACGGCGGGCGACGTTGAGAAGGAGGCGGCCGTCGCCGCAGCCGATTTCGAGGATGCGCAGGCGCGGCCGGTCCGCGGGGACGGCGCGCGCGATGGTCCGCGCGAGGATGCGCGACGCGCCCATGAAGGCGTTGACGCGGCGCAGGTCGCGGCGCGCGCGCCGGGCGGTGGGATCCTCGGCGGCGAGGTGGTCGAGCGTTTCGGGCTCGAGGACGCGCGTCAGCATCACGCCGCCGTCAATCGACCCGCAACAGCGCACCGTGGCAGCTGAAGCCGGCGCCGAACGACGTCAGCCACCACCAGCCGCCGGGCGCCTCGTCGGCGAGCGCGGCAGCGAGGACGAAGTAGACGAACGCGCTCGACAGGTTGCCGTACTCGCGCAACACGCCGGCGCTGTAGCGGAAGGCGTCGCGGTCGAGCTCGAAGCGGCGCTCGAGCGCGAGCAGCACGTCGCGGCCGCCGGCGTGGACGATCCACGCCGCGATGTCGTCGCCGTGCAGTTGCGCGCGATCGAGCACGGTCTCGAGGACGCGACCGGCGTAATCAGCGGCGAGCCCGGGCACCTCGCGGGTGAGGATGTTGCGCAGCATGCCGTCGCGCTGCTCGAACATCAGCGCCTTGCGTTGCGCCGGGTCAATCAGCGACGCGCTGTCGTGCCATTCGATGCGCCGGCCCCGCCCGGCTGGCGCCGCCGACAGCACCGCGGCGCCGGCGCCGTCGCCGAACAGGCAGGCGCTGATCAGCACGCCCGGATCGTTGTCGAGATACATCGCTGCGCTGCTCACCTCGACGCAGACCGAGAGCACGTGCGCTGCCGCGCCCGACGCGATCAGCGAACGACCGAGTTGGAGATTCGGCAGCGCCGCGGCGCAGCCCTGGCCGACGAGGTCGAACGCCTGGACGTCGGCACCGAGGCCAATCCGCTCGACGACGTAGCCCGAAAGCCCCGGGCAGAGGTAGCCGGTGCAGGTGCTGACGACGACCGCGCCGATCTCGCCGGCGTCGAGGCCCGCAGCGGCGAGCGCCGCCTCCGCGGCCTCGGCGGCGAGTGCCGGTGCGTTGGCGAGGAAGCGCCGATCGAGGGTGTCGGGGTCGATCGTGAAGACCTCGTCGAGCGAGGCGAGCGCGAGGCGGCGCGCCTCGATGCCGTTGTCGCGCTGCAGGACCGTGCGCGCGATCAGGTGTGAGCGCGTGTCGAGGCGGGCGAACCACTCCGAGCGCTGGAACGCGTCGAGGCACTCGGCCTTGGTGTAGCGAAGCGCCGGGTTGGCGGTGCCGAGGCCGCTGATGAACATGGTCGATCGGGGAGGCTGAAGGCGAAGCACCGCAGTATCGACGCAATGGCACGCCGGCGTCGCGAGCCGGGACTCTTGCCTGCCGCCCCCACGCTCGCGCCACGCTGCTGCCATCAGGCGAGGACGCGATAGAAGTAGGTCGTGTCGCAGAGGCCGCCTTGCGGCAGCAAGGCATAGCCGGGAACGGTGCCGCAGCGCTGCCAGCCGAGGCGCGCGTAGAGGCGCTCGGCGTCGGCGCTCGCGGTGTCGAGGACGAGCAGCGACTTGCCGGATTCGCGCGCCAGCGCCTCGGCAGCCCGCATCAACGCGGCGCCGATGCCGGCGCGGCGCGCGCTTCGCCGCACCAGCATCTTCGAGATGTCGCCGCGATGCGCCTG
>DASXIP010000512.1:0-4707 GCA_036497875.1 Caldimonas sp. | reverse complement strand
CGCGTGTCGCGCTTGATCGCCGAGAGCAGCTCGAAGCCGCCGAGCGTCGGCATCTCGATGTCGGTGACGACGACGTCGAACGGCTCAGCTCGCAGTCGCTCGAGCGCGCTCGCGCCGTTCTCCGCTTCGCCAATGTCGTTCTCGGCAACTCCGATCTCGCGCAGGAAGGTGCGCACGACCCGCCGCATGGTCACGAAGTCGTCGACGACGAGGCAGCGCATCGCGGCGTGACTGGCGTTCAGCGCGGCGCTGCCGCGGTGCTGCCGGCGGCATCGCCGGGCCCCGTCGTGGGGTCGCCTTCGCCCTGGCTCGGCAGCAGCTGCAGCAGGCGGTCCTCGGCATCGCGGTTCATGACGATGATGCTGATCCGCCGGTTCATCGGGTTGGTCGGATCCGACGCGACGAAGAGGTTGCTCGACGCCAGCCCCTGGACGAGCAGCATGCGGTCCTCGGGCAGGCCGCCGGCGACGATCTCGCGCCGCGACGCGTTGGCGCGATCGCTCGAAAGCTCCCAATTGCTGTAGCCACGCTCGCCGCCGCTGAACGGCTGCGAGTCGGTGTGGCCCTCGAGCGTGATCCGGTTCGGCACGTCGGACAGGACGTGGCCGATCTCGCGCAGCAGCTCGCGCATGTAGGGCTTCACGACCGCGCTGCCGATGTCGAACATCGGCCGGTTCTGCTCGTCGACGATCTGGATCCTGAGGCCGTCACGCGTCATGTCGAGACGGATCTGCGACTTCATCGGTGCCAGCTTCGGGCTCGCCGAGAGCGCATCCTCGACCTTCTTCTTCAGTGCCTCGAGGCGGGCGGCCTCGGCGCGCTTCTGCTCCGCCTCGAGCGACTTGATGTTGAGGAGCTTGCGCTTGGAAGGAACGTCGCCTTCCTTGACCTGGCCGGTCGTCCGCGACAGGTCCTGGCCGCCGCCGCGAATGACGTGCGACGAGTCGCCGGCGCCGCTGCCGCCGAGGAGCGCGACCTTGAGCGGCGCGTTGAAGAAGTCGGCGATCCCCTTCTTGTCGCCCTCGGTCGTCGAGCCGAGCAGCCACATCAGGAGGAAGAACGCCATCATCGCGGTGACGAAGTCGGCGTACGCGATCTTCCAAGCGCCGCCGTGCTTGTTGTGGCCGCCCTTCCTGACGCGCTTGATGATGATCGGCTGGAGCTTCTTCGCGTCGCCCGCCATCGCTCAGCTCCTTGGCCGCTAGGCCCGCTTGCCCTTGACGTGCCCTTCGAGCTCGGAGAACGTCGGCCGGTCCTTCGAATAGAGCACCTTGCGACCGAACTCGACCGCGACCTGCGGCGCGTAGCCCTGCATGCTTGCGAGCAGTGTCGTCTTGATGCACTGCAGCTCCTTCGAGCCCTCGTCGACCTTCTGCTCGATCAGGCCGCCGAGCGGCTCGACGACCGCGTAGGCGAGCAGGATGCCGAGGAAGGTGCCGACGAGCGCGGCGCCGATCATGCCGCCGAGCACCGCCGGCGGCTGGCCGACCGAGCCCATGGTGTTCACGACGCCGAGCACCGCCGCGATGATCCCGAACGCCGGCAAGGCGCCGGCCAGGCGCGCGAGCGCGTTCACCGGCGCGTGCGCCTCGTTGTGATGGGTCTCGATCTCGCTGTCCATCAGGCTTTCGATCTCGTGCGCGTTGAGGTTCCCGGAGACCATCATGCGCAGGTAGTCGGTGATGAATTCGACGACGTGGTGGTCGCTGCCGACGACGGTGTACTTCTGGAACAGCGACGAGCCGGCCGGATCGTCGACGTCCTTCTCGATCGCCATCAGGCCTTCCTTGCGCGCCTTCTGGAGGATGTCGTAGAGAAGCGCCATCAGCTCCATGTAGCGCGTCTTCGAGTACTTCGAGCCCTTGAGCACGCCCGGCAGCGCGGCGAGGGTCGCCTTCAGCACCTTCGGCTGGTTGTTGACTGCGAAGGCGCCGAGCGAGCCGCCCAGGATCGCCATCAGCTCGGTCGGCAGCGCGTGCAGGATCACGCCGATGTTGCCGCCATGGATGATGTAGGCGCCGAAGATGCAGCCGAAGGCGACGCCGTAACCGATCAGAACGACCATGGTGCTTCGAGGAATCCCGTCTCGGCCAGATGCCGGTGCGCCGGGCCGTGCCAGTTATCGGCGGACCGGGGGGCCTCCTTGAGTTTGCCGGGCAGGTGTCGCCGCGGTCGCCGCAAGTGGGCCGGAATCACCGGCGAATAAAAAAGCGGGTCCCGAGGGACCCGCATTCAAAGCACAGGGTTGTGCTGGAGGAGACAAGCAAGAACATGAACGGAGAGCCCTGTCTTTCGGCGCCCCCTGGGGGGACTTGAGCGGGCTGCCGCCGGAATCGGTACTAGTGCATGCGGATCGCGCCGACCGCCTTGCCTTTGCCGGCGCGGGCCGGCGGGTTGCACAGGGCACACTCGTAGTGTCGGGCGATCTCGTGCGGATGGGTCACGAACTGGCCACCGCACTTCGAGCACTTCGTCATGGTCAGCATGCCGTTGTCGACGAACTTGACCAGCCGCCAGGCGCGGGTGACCGAGAGCAGCGCCTCCAGGCCCTGCGCCGAGGTCTCCTCGAGGTAGAGCTGATAGCCCTTGATGACGGCGTCGATCTCGTCGAGCTCGGACGACTTGTTGAGGTACTCGTGGATGTTCAGGAACAGCGACGCGTGGATGTTCGGCTGCCAGGTCATGAACCAGTCGGTCGAGAACGGCAGCTGGCCCTTGCTCGGCGACTTGCCGGCGACTTCCTTGTAAAGCCGCAGCAGCCGCTCGTACGACAGGTCGGTCTCCGACTCGAGCACCTGCAGGCGCGCCCCGAGGCCGATCAGCGCGACTGCGCGGCCGATCTGCTTGGCCTCGGTGAGGATGCTCTTGGCGCGCATCTCAGGCAGCCTCTTGATGGCGGCCGGCCATGAGAATGGAAGCGTGCAGGCGCGAGGTCGCGTCGTTGGCCGCGCTCTTGCCGTGGTTCAGGAGGAGGCCCCAGACCAGGTCGTCCTCGTCCATGCGGAAGCGGCAGAGCAGCGTGTTGCCCGAGGCGATCTTCATCATCTGCGCCGGTGTCAGCAGAGCGATCAGAGACGCGCTCTCCTCGCTGATGCCGAGGCGGTACAGCGCCTGCTCGCGGTCGCTGCGGATGAGGCTCTGGGCGAGCATCAGGTAGGAGAGGTTCGCTTCGCGAATCTCGGTGAGGATCTGGTCTGCGTTCATGGGTTGCTCCGTTGTCCTGTCTGCCGCCAAGGTCGTGGCCTTGCGATGGAAGGAATTCTGAAGAGACGAACAGGCGGCGACCATCAGGCCATCTCGGTCGCTGAAGTCCAGCTTCTTCCGTGACCCGCGTCAGGCAAGTTCCTACAGAACCCGGACGTCATGGCGGATTTGCGCCTCGGAATGCGACCTTATCCACGCTTCGCGACGCAGGCCCCTGGCCAGAATGAGCGGCAGAAGACTCCCCGCGCCGCGCCCATGACACATTCCGACACCCGACCGCTGGTCAGTTTCTGCATCCCGACCTTCAACCGGGCGCGCTATCTGGCCTCGCTGCTCGAGAGCCTCGTGGTCCAGCTGGACGGCTTTGCCTACCCTTACGAGCTGGTCGTCGCCGACAACGCCTCGACCGATGCCACCGGCGAGGTGGCGCGCGAGTTCGCCGGGCGGCTGCCGATCCGCTACCTGCGCCACGCCGAGAACGTCGGCTGCTTCGCGAACGTCCAGTACGTGATGATGCAGGCGGCCGGCCGCTATGTCGTCTACCTGGCCGACGACGACTGCATCCTCGGCGATGCGGTTGCGGCGACGATCGCCCGCATGGAGGCCGACCCCGAGCTCGCCGTCGTCTACGCGCCATGGCAGCTGTTCGACCTCGTCGCGCAGCGCGATCAAGGCCAGTTCTACGACGTGCCGCACGACCTCAGGATCGAGCGCAACGCGCACGCGGAGCTGCTCGACCACGTCCTGCGCCACCACATCTTCCCCGAGATCCACATCGCCCGGCGCGACGCGCTGCAGCGGCTGATGCCGCGCATCAACGAGCATGCCTTCTTCGCCTTCGTGCACGCCGCCGACTACCTGAGCCTGGGCGCGGTGCTGATCCAGAAGGCTCCCTTCTACGTGTCGATCACGCGCTACTTCGCCGATGACGATCGCACCCAGGCCGGCAGCGAGGAGGTCGAGGTCGCCTGGGACCGCTACCGCGGCGGCCTCGAATACATGCTCGCCCGCGCCGAGAAGGTCAGCGACGAGGAACGCGCGGGCTTTCACCTGCGCATCCAGAAGATGATCGCGACGCGGATGTCGGTCGCGATTCGCCTGCGCCACAACAAGAAGCGCGACCCGCTCGACACCTACTACATCGCGACGCGCCTGAAGGGCATGGGCTATGAGCGGCTGCTGCCGGTGCCGCTCGCGACGCTCGCTTCCGAGGCGATGCTCGAGTTCCTGCTCAAGGACCCGGTCATCAACCGCGGCGTCAAGCGGCTGCTGACCGTCGGGCCGTTCGAGCCGGCGGCGCGCGAGTACCTGCGCCGCCACGCCAGCCACCCGGTCAGCTTCGCCGACGCGATGCCGGCGGCTGCCAGCCTGGACGACACGCTCGTCTTCGTCAGCGACCGCAGTGGCGACGCCGACCGGACCGACGCCGCCTTCGCGGCGGGCCGGTTGAACATCGTCCGCGAACGCGACCTGGCGGCCCGCTTCAGCCTGTAGCGCCGGGCG
>DASXIP010000511.1:0-3450 GCA_036497875.1 Caldimonas sp. | reverse complement strand
CAGCCGCGCCAGCTGCTCGCCGAGCTGCTGACGCCGAGCCAGCTCGAGGAGCTCGAGGACACCGGCGAGCTCAACATCGGCGTCGGCCTTGCCGGCGTCGGCAGCTTCCGTCTCTCCGGCTTCAAGCAGCGCGGCTCGATCGCCGCCGTCTTTCGCTGCATCCCGTTCGAGATTCCGACGCTCGAAAGCCTCAACGTGCCGTCGATCCTGAGCACGCTGGTGATGGAAAAGCGCGGCCTGATCCTGATGGTCGGCGCCACCGGCACCGGCAAGAGCACGACGCTCGCGTCGATGCTCGAGCAGCGCAACCAGACGATGGCGGGCCACATCCTCACCATCGAGGACCCGATCGAGTTCATCTTCAACAACAAGAAATCGGTCGTCAACCAGCGCGAGGTCGGGCGCGATACCCAGAACCTGCAGATCGGCCTGAAGACGGCGCTGCGCCAGGCACCCGACCTGATCATGATCGGCGAGATCCGCGACCGCGAGACGATGACCGCTGCGATCTCGTACGCGCTCTCGGGCCACCTCGTGCTGTCGACGCTGCACGCGAACAACAGCTATCACGCGCTCGGCCGGATCCTGTCGTTCTACACGCCGGAAGCGCGCCCCGCGCTGCTCGCCGACCTCGCGGCAGGCACGCGTGCGATCGTCTCGCAGCGGCTCGTGCGCAGCGTCGCCGGCGGCCGCATGCCGGCGGTCGAGGTGCTCCTCAACACCAAGCTGATCCAGGAGCTGATCGAGCGCGGCGACTTCGGCGGCGTCAAGGAAGCGATGGAGAAGTCGCTCGCCGAAGGCTCGCAGACGTTCGAGCAGGACCTGGCGCGGATGATCGAGAACAACGTCATCACCCGCGACGAAGGCCTCGCCTACGCCGACTCGCCGACCAACCTGATGTGGCGCCTCCAGAACGACATGACGCCGATCTCGCGCATCGTGCAGAAGAAGGAAGAGGAAAGCGACCAGCCGAGCTTCACCGAGATCACGATCGACGTGCGGCCGGAGGAAGTGATCGGCGTCTCGCCGAACGTGCGCCGCTTCTGAGCGCTATCCTGCCTGGATGTCGCAAGCGTCCGGTGCAACGCTCGCTCTCGCCGAGCAGCTGATCTCGCGCCGCTCGGTCACGCCCGACGATGGCGGCTGCCAGGCGCTCATCGCGAAACGCCTCGCACCGCTCGGCTTCGAGTGCAACCACCTGCCGTTCGGCGCCGAGGGCGCGCGCGTCAGCAATCTCTGGGCGATCCGCCGAGGCAGCGCCGCCGATGGCAAGCTGCTGGTGTTCGCCGGCCACACCGACGTCGTCCCGACCGGCCCGCTCTCGGCGTGGCACAGTGACCCGTTCGTTCCGACCCGGCGCGACGGCTCGCTCTATGGTCGCGGCGCCGCCGACATGAAGAGCTCGATCGCGGCGATGGTCACCGCGGTCGACGAGTTCGCCGCCGCCCAGCCGCGCCACCGCGGCAGCGTCGCCCTCCTCATCACGAGCGACGAGGAAGGCACGGCGGTCGACGGCACCAAGCGGGTCTGCGATTGGCTCGAGGAACGGCGTACCAGGCTCGACTACTGCATCGTCGGCGAGCCGACGTCGGTGAAGACGATCGGCGACATGATCAAGAACGGCCGCCGCGGCACGCTCTCGGGCAAGCTCACGGTCCGCGGCGTGCAGGGGCACATCGCCTATCCGCAGCTGGCGAAGAACCCGATCCACGTCGCGGCGCCACTCATCGCCGAGCTGGTCGGGGTCGAATGGGACCGCGGCAACGCCCATTTCCCGCCGACCTCGTGGCAGATGTCGAATATCCACGCCGGCACCGGCGCCGGCAACGTCATCCCCGGCGAGCTCGTCGTCGACTTCAACTTTCGCTTCAGCACCGAATCGACGCCGGCGACGTTGCGCGAGCGCTTCGAGGCGATCGTCTCGCGCCACGCGGCCGAGCGCGACATCGCGTGGACGCTCGGCGGCGAGCCGTTCCTCAGCCTCCCCGGCGCGCTCTGCGACTCGCTGCGAGGCGCGATCCGCGACCACGCCGGCGTCGAGACCGAACTCTCGACCAGCGGAGGAACGTCCGACGGGCGCTTCCTGGCGCGGCTCTGCAAGGAGGTCGTCGAGTTCGGCCCGGTCAACGCGAGCATCCACAAGATCGACGAGCAGATCGAGATCGCCAGCCTGGACGTGCTGAAGAACGTCTACCGCGCGACGCTCGAGCGGCTCGTCGCCTGAGCGGGAGCGGACCTTGACGCTGGTCTCGCTCGTCGTCGCCGTCGCCGATCGGCTGAAGTGCGCCGGCATCGCGTTCGGCCACGGCACCACGAACGCCTTCGACGAGGCAGCGTGGCTCGTGACCTGGGCGCTCGGCCTGCCGCTCGATGCGCTCGAGACGCAGGGCAAACGCGAGATCGACGGCGACGGCGAAGCGAAGGTGGACGCGCTCGTCGCCCGCCGGATCGAGACGAGAAAGCCCCTGGCCTACCTGACCGGCGAGGCATGGCTGCAGGACATCCCGTTCACGGTCGACGAGCGCACCGTCGTGCCGCGCTCGTACATCGCCGAGCTGCTCGTCGACGTCGAGGAGACCGGCACGCTCGACGCCTGGCTCTCCGACCAGACGCATCGCGTGCTCGACCTCTGCACCGGAAACGGCAGTCTCGCGGTGCTCGCGGCGATGGTCTACCCCGAGGGCGTCGTCGACGCCTCCGACGTCTCTGCCGACGCGCTCGAGATCGCGCGCATCAATGTCGCGCGTCACGGCCTCGGCGGCCGGATCACGCTCGTCGAGTCGGACGCGTTCGCGACGCTGCCCGGCCGTTATGACCTGATCCTGTGCAACCCGCCCTACGTCAGCGACGCCAGCATGGCCGCGCTGCCGCTCGAGTACCGCGCCGAGCCGGCGCTCGCCCTCGCCGGCGGCGCCGATGGCATGGACCTGGTCCGCCGCATCGTCGCCGAGGCGCCCGCGCACATGGACGACGACGCGGTCCTGGTGCTCGAGGTCGGCCACGAGCGCGCCCACTTCGAACGCGCGTTCCCGCGCCTTGAGTGCGCGTGGCTAGGAACGAGCGGCGGCGACGATCACGTCGTCCTGATCGAGCGGCGGGCGCTGAAGGCGTGATCTTCCTGCTGCGCGGGCCGACCTCGCCGCGCTCGCCAGCGAGACTCGATCCTCCCGCTGCAGTCAAAATCGCGCCATGCTCGTTCTCAGCCAGCTGTCGCTTCGCCGCGGCGCCAAGCTCGTCCTCGACCGCACCAGCCTGACGGTGCAGCCGGGCGAAAAGGTCGGCCTCGTCGGCCGCAACGGCGCCGGCAAATCGTCGCTGTTCGCGCTCCTCGCCGGGCGGCTCCACGCTGACGCCGGCGACGTCGCGGTGCCGCCGCGCTGGCGCATCGCCGAGGTGGCGCAGGAGATGCCCGAGACCGAGCAAGGCGCGACCGACTTCGTCCTCGCCGGC
>DASXIP010000510.1:0-2116 GCA_036497875.1 Caldimonas sp. | reverse complement strand
AGGTCCTCGCCGTTCGCGAAGCGCATCTGCGCACGCGCCGCGACGATGCGCAGGCCCGCGTCTTCGGCAAGGCCCTTGACGCGGTTGAGGCCGAGGCGAACCGGCTGGCGGCGCAGGCCTTCGCCGAGCGCGCCGGCGCCGGCCGCGGGAAGCGCCACAACCCTTTCTTCGCCTTCTTCCAGCGTGCTCTCCCATTGGCTCACCGCGACGTCGACCGGCTGTACCTCGACGCCGTGCTCGCGCGCGTCGCGCACGAGCTGCGCCGGCGCGTAGAAGCCCATCGGCTGCGCATTGAGCAGGCCGCACAGGAACGCATCGGGGTGGTGGCACTTGATCCAGCTGCTGACGTAGGCGAGAAGCGCGAAGCCGGCGGCGTGGCTCTCCGGAAAGCCGTATTCGCCAAAGCCCTGGATCTGCTTGAAGATGCGCTCGGCGTACTCGACCGGATAGCCCTTCTCGACCATCCGGCCGACGAGGCGCTTGTGGAATGGCGAGAGGCCGCCGCGCCGCTTCCACGCCGCCATCGCGCGGCGCAGCGCATCGGCCTCGCCGGCGCTGAAGTCGGCGGCGAGCATCGCGATCTGCATCACCTGCTCCTGGAAGATCGGCACGCCCTTGGTCCGCAGCAGCGCCGGCTTCAGCTCATCGGGGCAATCGACTTCGTCGTCGGCGAGGGTGCGGTTCTTCAGATAGGGATGGACCATGCCGCCCTGGATCGGCCCCGGCCGCACGATCGCGACCTCGACGACGAGGTCGTAGTAGCAGCGCGGCTGCAGCCGCGGCAGCATGCTCATCTGCGCGCGGCTCTCGATCTGGAACACGCCGACCGTGTCGGCGCGGCAGATCATGTCGTAGGTCGGCACATCGCCGTCGGGGATGTCCTGCATCTCGAACGCGGCGCGACCGATCTTGGCGGCGATGTGCGCGAGCGAGCGCCGGATCGCGCTCAGCATGCCGATCGCGAGGATGTCGACCTTGAGCAGGCCAAGCGCGTCGAGGTCGTCCTTGTCCCACTGGATGACGCTGCGGTCGGGCATCGCCGCGTTTTCGACCGGCACCAGCTCGGCCATCCGGCCCTTGGCGATGACGAAGCCGCCGGGGTGCTGCGAGAGGTGGCGCGGAAACGAGATCAGCTGCGCCGTGAGCTCCATCCAGAGGCGGACGATCGGCGCCTCGGGATCGAAGCCGCTTTCGCGCAACCGCTCGGGCGCGATGCCGCGGCCGTCGAACCAGTGGTGGCTCTTCGAGACGGCCTCGATCCGCTGCAGGTCGATGCCGAGCGCGCGGCCGACGTCGCGCAGCGCCGAGCGCGGCCGGTAGCTGATGACGACCGCGGTCAGCGCGGCGCGGTGGCGGCCGTACTTGCGGTAGATGTACTGGATCACCTCCTCGCGCCGCTGGTGCTCGAAGTCGATGTCGATGTCGGGTGGCTCGTTGCGCTCGACGCTGATGAAGCGGCCGAACAGCAGCGTCGCGCGGCGCGGGTCGACCTCAGTGACGAAGAGGCAGTAGCAGACGAGCGAATTGGCGGCGCTGCCGCGGCCCTGGCAGAGGATGCCCTGCAAGCGCGCCCAGGCGACGATGTCGGCGACGGTGAGGAAGTAGGCCTCGTACGCGAGCTCGGCGATGACGGCGAGCTCGCTCTCGATCGTCTTTCGGTAGTCCTCGGGCAGGCCATTCGGGAAGCGCCTGGGAACGCCGGCGTACGTGAGCTTTCGAAGATGCGACGCCGGCGTCTCGCCGAGGGGCACGATCTCCTGCGGGTACTCGTACTTCAGCTCGCCGAGCGAAAAGCTGCAGCGGCCGGCGAGGATCATCGTGTTCTCGAGCCACTCGTGCTGGTATAGCGCCGCGAGGCGCCCGCGCGAGCGCAGGTGCTGCTCGGCGTTGGGCTCGAGCGCGAGGCCGCATTCGGCCACCGGCTTGGCGAGGCGCGTCGCCGTCAGCGTGTCCTGCAGGGGCTTTCGCGAGCGCAGGTGCATCAGCACATCGCCGGCGGCGACGATCGGCAGGCCGGTGCGCGCCGCGACCTCGGTGACGTGGTCGTCGAGATCGTCGTCGGCGGCGCGATGGAGCAGCTCGATGGCGATCGCCGCGCGCTCCTGGAACCAGCTCT
>DASXIP010000509.1:0-2432 GCA_036497875.1 Caldimonas sp. | reverse complement strand
CAGATGACGCTATTGCAAAGCGCGATCTTCGACACTGGCGAGATGGCGACAGCGATCGCGGCGTGGAAGGCCAAGCGCAGCGCCGACTTCGACGCACTCGCGCCGGTCGCGAAGATCTAGCGCGCGCGCCGCGCCAGCACGAGCAGCAGGTTGTTCGCCGGCATCGCCTCGCGCTCGCGCACCTGAAGTCCCGCGGCATCGGCTTCGCGTGTCACGTCGACGAGCCGGCGCAGGCCCCAGGCGGGATTGCGCGCGCGCAGATCGGCGTCGAACGCGAGATTGCTCGCGGCCGCCGGCACGTCGTCGTCCAGGTACGGCCCGTAGAGCAGCAGCACGCCTGCTGGCGCGAGATGGCGCGCGGCACCCTGCACCAATGCCGAACACGTCGGCCACGGCGAGATGTGCAGCATGTTGGCGCAAAAGATCGCGTCGACGAGCGTCGGCGCGCCGTGCCACGCCGGGCTCAGGACGTCGAGCATGAGCGCCGGGCGGACGTTGTCGACGCCCGCGGACCAGGAGTCGATCGACGCCAGCGCATCAGGATCGGCATCGCTCGGCTGCCACTGCCAGCCCGGCAGCGCCGCCGCGAAGTGCGCCGCGTGCTGGCCGCTGCCGCTGGCGATCTCGAGCGCGACGCCGCGGGGCGGTAGCAGGCGCTGCAGCGCCGCCAGGATCGGACCGCGGTTGCGCTCTGCGGCGGGACTGCTGCGCCGCGCGGTCGACGTGTTCACTGCGGCGGCGGGATCGCCGGCGTCGTGCCGGCGGCAAGCTCGGCGCTTTCGTTCCAGCCGCCGCCGAGCGCGCGGTAGAGCGCCACCTGGTTCTGCAGTTGCAGCGCCTGCGTCTGCACGAGCAGCGTCTGCGCCGCGAACAGCGCGCGCGCCGAGTCGAGGGTGTCGAGGAAGCTCGCCGCGCCGGAGCGATAGCGCAGATCGGAGAGGCGGTACGCGATCGCCAGCGCGTTGGTCTGCGCCGCCTGCGCGCGCAGCTGCTCGCCGAGTGTCGCGCGGCCGGCGAGCACGTCGGAGACTTCGCGGAACGCGCTCTGGATCGAGCGTTCATATTGCGCCACCGCGACGTCGCGGCTGGCACGCGCGAAGTCGAGGTTGGCCTGGTTGCGGCCGGCGTCGAAGATCGGCTGCAACAGCTCGGCCGTGCCCGTGAACGCCCACGATCCACCCTTGAACAGGCCCGAGAGTTCGCTGCTCGCGGTGCCGAAGCTGCCGGTCAGCGTGATGCGCGGGAAGAACGCCGCGCGCGCGGCGCCGATGTTGGCGTTGGCGGAGAGCAGCTGCTGCTCGGACGCGCGAATGTCAGGCCGACGCACGAGCAGGTCCGACGGCAATCCCGCCGGCAAGTCGGCAATTTTCTGCTGCTCGAGCGGCATCGGTGGCGCCAGGTCGGGCGGCAGCGGCTGGCCGACGAGCAGGACGAGCGCGTTCTCGTCGAGCATGCGCTGGCGCTGCGCCTGCGCCAGCGCAGCGCGCGCGCCTTCGAGCAGCGACTCGGCCTGGCGATAGTCGAGCTCGGACGACACGCCGTTGTCGAAGCGCAGCTTCGTGAGGCGGTTCGAGTCCTCGCGCGTCTGCAGCGTCTGCTGCGTCACGCGCAGCAGCTCGTCGTCGGCGAGCACGTTGAGGTAGGCGTTGGCAACCGCCGAAACGAGGCTGATCTGCGCGGCCTTGCGCGCCTCGGCGGTCGCGAAGTACTGGGCCAGGGCGGCCTGGCTGAGATCGTGGACACGGCCGAACAGGTCGAGCTCGTAGTTGTTGACCACGAAGCCGACCCCGTACACCGTCGCGATGCTGGCGCCAAATGGCTGCCGCGCGACCGTCGCACCGACGCCGACGCTCGGCAGCTCGTCGGCCCGGCGCACCTGATAGAGCGCACGCGTCTGCTCGATGTTGAGGACGGCGACGCGCAAGTCGCGGTTGTTGGCGATGGCGAGACCGATCAGCTGTGTCAGCCGCGGCTCGACGAAGAAGCGCTGCCAGTCGATGTCGGCGGCCGTCTCGCCGCCGCTTGGCGTTCCTGGCGCCGTGTCCGGGGGATAGCTCGCCGACACCGGCGCGGCGGGGCGCTCGTAGGGCGGGATCAGCGACGAGCAGCCGGCGAGCGCGAGCGCCGCCGCAGCGAGCGCGAGAAGGGCCGGGCGCCTATGCACGGCCCGGCGCCTCGATGACGGGGCGCGTTGCAGCCGGCGACGACGCCGCGATCGACGCCGCCCCCGCGGTCGCAACCACGCGGCCCTTGAAGATGCGACGCACGACGACGAAGAAGACCGGCACGAAGATGACCGCGAGCAATGTCGCCGTGATCATGCCACCCATCACGCCGGTGCCGATCGCGCGCTGGCTCGCCGAGCCGGCGCCCGTCGAGACGACGAGCGGCAACACGCCGAGGATGAACGCGATCGATGTCATCAGGATGGG